>JAPPMR010000305.1 GCA_028818995.1 Candidatus Poribacteria bacterium
TCCCTTAGAAAAACCCTCCCGTCAGCTGATCCAATGGCAACCATCCGACCATTAGGACTAAACGAGACACTTTGGATTGCAACCCAGTCCCCGACGTGCTGGCTTGAATACCGCCCAGTCGCAACATTCAATAGACGAAGATACTCACGTGCTCCACTTGCCACCGTCTGACCACCGGGACTAAACGAGACACTTGCGCGCCCGGACCCCGGATGCCACCTCCATAGCCTCGTGCGATTCGCAACACCCCATAGATAAATCCAACCGCGCGAATCCCCACTTGCCAACTTCGTACTATCCGGACTAAAGGAAATACTATTGACCAAACCGGTGTGTCCCACGAGGCGCGTGACCTCTTGATGCGTTACCGTATCGTAGAGCCAAATTCCGCTGTCACTTGCCACCGCAAGAAGCTTCCCATCCGGAGAATACTCGATATCATTTATTGGTTCTTCAGCCAGATGCGTAATCGTGCCTTCGGGCACTGTCCATTCTGTCTGTTGCTGTGCGAAACTGAAGTCTTCCGAAACTAAAAATAACAGGATCGTTAGAAAAAAGTATCTGAGTTGCATAGGATCCTCTTCCTCCTTGTCGTCGTGCCGTCTATAGCACTTTCAAAATGAATTTTCATCAAACCGTGCAGATGTTTGTAGCGTTGCTGGGGCGTTTTCGCATTTTCAAAACTCTTTTTCTTTTGAGAATTGATTTCCTCAATACGATTCGCTTCCCGTCCGGTAGCCGTCTGTGACAACATTCGAATTTCACGTTCACGTATCTATCAAGGGGAAACGTGGCATGGGAAGATCGCCAGCAAGCATCGCTATTTTTATGGTATCAAATACGAAGAAATAAGCGACTGCAAAGTACAGATGCCCACCATCAGAATCAAAAATTAGGGTATTTGGACGTTGTATTTCAGACGCATACCCAATTGCCAGTTGGGTGGAGACGGGAGGTAGAAGGATCTACCCCGGCAATCCGTCTCCAACGTCCATTCATAATGGTACAAGATATTCCGAAGAAAATCAAGTAAAACTATGATGCTGCTTAAAATATCATACACATCAATTACGATGCATGATATACTTAAACACGCACTGGCAATCTACGCTTGGCAGTGCCGCGGTTCGGGAGACTATCCTTCTCGCCGAACCACCTATAAAGGATTTTACGGATGCCAAAATAGATTATAGCAAAAATAAAAATATAATGCAACATTTTTATTTTTTAGCACAATTTTTGTATAAACCCAGTCGGTATTCAACAATTTTGGTGGTTCATGAATATTTCCCGCGCATTTTCTGTGTGCCGATTTGCATTTTTGTTATTGAACTCACGCACAAAATGTAGAAGCAAGATTCATGCCAACAATTTGCCAGGTATTCGGCGTGAAAATGGCAATTCCAGCACAAGTTTTGTAAGAAACAGCAAAGATTTTGTAAAAATCTGCACAAGTCTTGCAAGGAAATAGAATTATTGGTGTAAGAAGAAATAATCGAAGCCGTGCATACACGAAATCCATTATTGGGAACATAGGAGACAAGGTAGTGAAGGAAGTATTAATAATTGACGACAACCAAAGTTCTGGTGAATTGGTGAATTTCCTAACGGATAAGGGCTATTCCCCCATCATCGTTGACGACTTTAACAAAGGCTTGGAAAAGATTAACGAATCCACGAATCTGGAAGTTGTCTTGCTCAGTGCGGCATTGTCGGCGAAGAGCGGTCTGGGTGAATTAAAGGAAATTAAGGACAAACACTCAAACGTAATTGTAATCGTGATCAGAGCGGGCATACATATAGTGAGAAGTGCAATATCTCAGGGGGCATTAGAGGTTTTACTTAGGCCCATTAATATGGAAGAGCTCTGTGACGCACTTGAGCGGGCGTTTGACAGACTATCTATCCGAAGCAACACATCCTGGATGCCTGATGGAGAAGAGGTTGAGGAACAAGCTCCCCTCGTTGGAAAGAGCAAACTCATGCTTAAGCTGAATAAACAAATTGGACGTGCAGTCAGTTTTAAGGCTTCCGTGCTACTTACGGGTGAGACAGGCACTGGGAAAGGTGTGGTTGCGCGCTTAATTCACGAAGAAGGTGAACGGGCAAAGGAACCCTATATCCCAATTGATTGTGGGGCTGCACCCGAATCACTCTTTGAAGATGCCCTTTTTGGTCATGAAAAAGGAGCGTTCACAGATGCAAAAGATAAACGTATTGGCGCATTTGAACAGGCTCATGGCGGCACCCTTTTCCTGGATGAAGTCAGTAATATGACACCAGCACAACAGGGAACACTTCTCACTGTATTGCAAGAAAGAGAATTCCAACGGGTAGGCAGTAATCGAACACGTAGCGTGGATGTGCGTGTCATCAGTGCTACCAATCAAAACTTGAAGGAGATGATGGAAGCAGGGGAATTCCGAATGGATCTGTACTACCGACTCTGCGACTATGAGATCTCCGTGCCGCCCTTACGAGACCGGATAGAGGATATTGAGTTACTCACCACGCACTTTCTGCAGATTATTGAAAAAGAAAATAAGATGCCAACCCTTGCTCCTTCACCAGAAGCGGTAGCATTGCTTGAAGCGTATAACTGGCCGGGTAATGTTAGAGAGTTATATAGCTGCCTCAAAAGAGCAGCAATGAATTCTCGAGGCGGCGTGATTCTGTCAAGGGACCTTCCACGAAACCTCCAGATGGTTGATGGAGATGAGGGTTCCGAGGGGAATATACGAGGAACGCGATCTGCAGAAACACCAGAAACACCAAAATATCAGAACCTACTTGATCTGCCGGTCGCGGTGTTCTGTAAGTTTATCTCTGATGCTGCCCCAGATGTCACTGACAAACAAATTACTCTATGGTGGAAGGAGTTTTCTAATGAGGGGCGCGACCGCGCCTATATGGCCAAACGCGAAATTGAGGATTGGTTGAAAGAATATTACACAACTAAAGAGTTAGACGTTCCTAAACTTACGAAAGAATATATTAAGGCGACGATTGACAATGCCACCTCTCAATTTTCAAAGTTTCGGCGTAGAATGGACACCGAACCCACAGAGGAAGCTGAACCAATCTGTATAATAGGAAAAAGCCTCCAGGAGAGCCTTACTGCGGTCCTCCGCGAAATCGTAAAGGAATATGGTGGAAATAAAGAAAAAGCAGCGAAAGAATTGCGGATTTCTCGCCATAAACTTGACAGGGAATTGTCGTATTGGGGAGAAGATAATGGAAATAACTCGAACAATTCATCGCAAGAATTTGAACCGACTTTACGCCAGATCGAACGGTTTCCTATTGACGAGATCATGAGACTTCATACTGAACCAATCAAGCATTTCATTTGGGAGCATCTCTCTCGCGCAGAATGGCGAAACAAAGGACTGAAAGGTGAAATGCGGACTATCCATCACGCTTTGAAAGTACTATCTAAGCGTCTGGATGGAGAACACGGCTGTATATATTTCAGTGGCCTGACCTTTTCGCGAATTGAATGGAATATTTATCACCGATCCCCCTACCTATATGCTGACCCTGCCAAAGCAGCTGAGGTATTAAAGGTAGAAGACGTAAGAACGTTCAGGAAGTACTGGGATAAAAACATACCATTTCCAAGTCATCATACTCTATTTACGGGTTAGGATCCGTTGTATCTCATCGCGCTGATGCTTGCAAGGAAGTTTCTAATTTTCTGCGAAGAATAACACCCCATTGACCAACAACCCAAAGTGTTTTGCCGTTTTTTGCACGGGTGATAACATAGAGATTGTTATCAATATCAGTATGTTCCAGTTCCCACGTTTCACCACCATCAGTAGAGCGGATAATTGTTCCTTCTTCGCCAACTGCATAAAGTTCTTGTTCAGATAGCGCGATAATACTATGTAGTGTTTTGGCAATGCCGCTCATTTTCGGTTGCCATGTAAAACCACCATCTACTGTCTTAAGAACAATACCACCTTGTCCTACTGCCCATCCTATCCGTTTCGTAATGAATGAAACCGAATTGAGGTCATAAACTGTATTGGACTCGTGCAGCCGCCAATAATCGCCACCGTTGATAGTTCGCTGAATGGTTCCACTTTGTCCAACTGCCCAACCGAGAGGGGCAAATTTCATATCAATGCTTCTGAGCGTATCGTTTGTTGTGGTACGTTGAAGTGTCCACGTGGGACCACCATCTTTGTTGTGAATGATGTCCCCGAATCTGCCAACTGCCCAACCCTCAGAAAACTTCCCGAAGTCAACGTCAGTCAGTGAAAATCTACCGGGAGAATCCCCTTCAAAGAAAGGCGGTCGCTCAGGTGTGTCACCTGCCGTCCAAGTGTTTCCATCAGTTGTATATAGGACTGTGCCATCTCTACGCATTGTCCAACCCCATTTCGGTTCAAGACTTGCGAAATGGATACCGACAAGACTTTGACGAGCATGAATAGCCATTTTCTCCCAAGTCTTTCCAGCATCTTGGGTTTCCAATAGAGTTCCATCACTATTCGCTATCCAACCGATTTTGTCATTGAAAAAGAGGATTTTTCGAAAATCATTACGCTGCTGTTCACCAAGCTGACGTTCCCATGTTTGTCCACCATCTGTGGTACGATAAATACTGCCTGCGCTCCCCACTGCCCATGCATGTTCTGTATCAAGGAAATAAACGCTGGCGATTCCACTTCCGCCACGTCTAAACCTTCTCCTTTGTTCAGGAGGTGGTGGCGGTTGTTGTTCGGTTTGGATGGGATTCGCCTGCTCAGCATTAGGTGGCAATGTCCCTTCAGGTGCAAGACGACCAGGACGTTGTCTCTGTTGCCGAAGTTGTCTTTGGAATATATCTCCGAATGTTTCTTCAGCAGGTTGCGTGCTTTCTTCTTCATCTGTCGTTTCTTCTTTTTCAGATTCCTCAGGTGTTTCTGGCGGAGGTTGTCGCATTGCAAACATATCATTTCCTGTTGAAACAGGTACTGATTTCCAATTTACACCTTGATCTTCAGTGATGTACGCACCGCCGCCTCCGATTCCCCACGCATGTGTATGTGAACGGAAGGTGATACGTCTTAAACCGCGCGGGTTTTCTGTTGTGGCTCGCAATTTCCATGTTTCACCGCCATCTTCAGTCAACAAGGAATTCCCGTTACCGAGAATAACCCATCCGTGTTTTTCGTCATCAAAATGGATTGCAATGCCTGGTTGATTGGTCTTAGACTGAATTTTCCAGTAATTACCACCATCAACGGTATGTAGAATGAAACCACCATCCCGACGTTGCGGGGCAACTGCCCAACCTTCTTGACTATTGATAAAATGGAGATCTGTGATATTTGCATTCGTTGTGCCAGTTTTCTGGACTTTCCACGTTTTTCCACCATCTGTTGTCCGCAAGATCTGCCCAATTGATGCGCCAAGCCATCCTTCTTTTTCGTTTATAAACTGCATCATATTGATACGTGGTAGGTTCTGACGCGTTGTATTGACAATAGGTTTCCACGTTTCACCACCATTTTCTGTCTGAAGTAAAACGTTTGATCCAAGAATTCGCCCATTTTTTCCGTCTGTAAATTCGATCTCACGCAGATTTTCACTGACACCGCTATGTTGTGGTAACCAAGTTTTTCCGCCATCTGTTGTGCGGGCAATTGCACCACCAGAACCAACTGCCCATCCATTTTCAGCATCCACAAAATGCGTGTCTGCAAAATCTGTTCGCCATGTCGCCTGACGGATAATATCCCAATGGTAGACAACGGCTTCAACAGGTGTTTCTTCTTCAACAATTAAGGTTTCAGGTTCTTCAGCAACAGGCGGTAGTTTCGCAGGCAATTGGGCATTTTCAACTGTGTAATGCATCGCTATCCCACCTTTACCAACAGCAACCACCCCTTCGGGCGAGAGTGCTAACCCATAAAGGTCATTTTCGGTGCCGCTTTCTTGAAGTTCCCACCTTTTCCCACCATTGATGGTAGTAAGCATAACACCGTTATCACCAACGACTAATCCGTGTTGTGCATCTGCAAAATAGACTTTATTTAAATTCTCTTGGGTGCGACTATATTGAAGAGTCCATTTCTTTCCGCCATTTTTTGTGTGTAGTATCTCGCCAAATTGTCCAACAATCCAGCCTACTTTTTCATCTACGAAGTAAACAGCGTAAAGTTCATTAAAGGTATCAGTAGATTGCTGTTGCCATGTCAAACCACCATCTTGAGTCGCCATACATACACCCGGCCACCCGATCGCCCATCCTCTCTTTGCATCAAGAAAAAATACGCCTTTTAACATAATTGAATGGAAATCACCCACAGGGATTTGCGGAAGCCAGCTGTTTCCGCCATCAATTGTGTGTAGAATTGTGCCAAGGTCTCCAACAATCCAACCCGTTTTGGAATTAATAAAGTGGACTGAACGCAGCGTAAATGCTGAAGGTGCACGCTGCGGTTCCCAGTTTGCCCCACCATCGTTGGTATGGATAATAAGTCCTCGTTCACCGACTGCCCATCCGTGCTTGTCAGTCGCAAAATAGATATTCCAAATTCCGTCCCAGATATCTGTATCCAGCTCGTTCCACGTTTGTCCGCCATCATTTGTCATAACCATCGTGCCGCGCTTACCAACTGCGACAGCACGGTTAGCATCTGTGAACTGTACATTTTGCAAATCATTTGCTGTTGTCCCGCTGACCATCTCCCAGGTAGCACCTGCGTCTATTGTGCGAAGAATTGTGCCAGACCATCCGATTGCCCAAGCTTCTTTTTTAGTGGTAAACTGAACCGCTGTCAAATTGTTTTCCGTTCCGCTCTCCATCAATTGCCAATTATCACCACCGTCTTCTGTTCGGGTAATGAAGCCGACATCAGCAACAGCAATTCCAAAGTTTTCATCTGTAAAATGGATACTGTTAATTGTATCTCGGACGTGTCCATTAATTAGGGGAATACGACTGTCTTGGCGTTCCCAATTAACGCCGCCAGTTGTTGTATGAAAGATAGAACCATCACTCCCAACAATCCAGCCTTCGTTGTCACCAATAAAAAAGACCTTCTTATTATCATTGATCATTCGGTCGCGTTCACCTTCAAACCGATTACTCTGTTCTTGCCATGACTTACCACCTGTTTTGGTGTGAAAAATCCTATCATACGTCCCAACAGCCCATCCTCTGTCATCATCAACGAACCAGACCCCGTTAAGCGGAAATTCACTTACCTGTTCAAACCGATTCCATGATTTACCACCGTTTTGCGTATAGAGAACATCAGCATCTTCACCAACAATCCATCCTTCCATACCATTTGCAAAATATACATCACGAAGCATCGCAGAAGTTCCGCTTTCTTGCAAGTACCAGTGTCTACCACTATCATCAGTTGTTGCGATTAGACCATCATCACCTACCGCCCATCCATCTTTTTCGTTAGCAAAATAGACCGCTCTGAAATCGCCTGTAGTATTTACCTCCTGCTTTTGCCATGTTTTTCCACCATCAGCTGTGTGGACAATTACGCCACCAAGTCCCACAAGCCATCCCTTTTTCGCATTCACAAAGTGCAGATCAGTGAAGTTTGTCTCCCAATCCGCTTTCCGAGTTGCTTCCATCTTCACACAACCGTTGATAAAGAGCATGGCTGCAAGGATAAATGTGATAGTGTATGAAACGATGTTTACTTGCCAATTTCTCCATGAAAATTTACGATGTTTGAATTGCATTCTGATTTCCTCCGATTGAATAGTTAATAAGCGTCTCCACCGAAAAGTCCTGAGCGGAACACTGCTATGATTACGGCAATACATACGCAAAGTGCTATGAGTCCTACCTGAATAAAAACTGATTTTCGTCCTTTCAACTGCTGTATTGCTGGTATTTTTCCGACTTGTGCCAAGAATGGCGAAACTGCTAATAGAATCGCACTTGCCGATGGCACTTCAGCGTAAAAATATCCGTTTAGCCAGATGCAAACCAAAAGGATAATTACCACAGGCGATATACTAATCGGCAAAACTTCCCAGTTGCTGTCTATGTCAAATTTTATAGTCCGTGGTAGAACAATAGCGAGAATCCAAATCGCTGCGAAAAGTGCAACTAAAATACCAGCATGCTGTGCCAATCGCATGCTTCCTGAAAGTGCAAGAATTAGAGTTGTTCCACCAGAAATCCCAAAGTAGACAAATGGACTGGAAGCATTAGATGGTAAAGCAGATAAACTCAGTTGCACTATTTTGCAAAAAATTAGTATTCCTAAAGCGAGGCACAGCCACCAAACTTTGCCTTCTAATGGACCCCAAGTATTCCGAAAATATGCATCCAAAAGCACACGCGGTAAGACAATTGAATAGATAAGTTGCGATATTAAAGATCTCCATCGGGCAAGATGCCAATAGGTACAAGAACCAATGGCAAAAAGAGTAAAAATGAAAATCCAATTTATGTTTTCTCGTGGCAGAAAACCTTGTCTACCTTCTATTCCGAAGTACCCAACAATATATCCAATTCCCAGAGCGAAGGTAATTAACCACTGCAGATTTTCCCTTTTCCCATAGCGTTTCCATAGATATGCTGCGATGGTATAAATCCCGCCGCAAACGATAGCAGGCAAAAGCAAATTGAAAAACAACCGATTCAAAGTTGGCATTGCTTAAGACCCCACTTTCATAATAGAATCTACAATTGTTTCAGGGATGTCTATTTATGTGCTGCCTCAATACTCACTGTAATTCGGATGTCGTCACTGACGTTTTTCAATTCGTAGTTCATGCCGTAATCGCTCCGCTTAATGTCAAATGTCGTTTCGAATCCGATCAATGCTCCTGCTCGTGGGTGTTGTCCTTTTCCTGTAATTTCAACATCAACAGTGATAGACTTTTTTACACCGTGCAACTCAAAATCGCCTATAACTTCCAGCATATTCTCTTGTCCTGCTTTTTCACTAACCTTTGTGCTTTTGAATGTGATGACGGGGAACTGTTTGGCACTGAAAAAATCAGGGCTTCTGAGGTGTTGGTCGCGTTTTCCGTTGGCAGTATCAACGCTGGCGGTTTTCACTTCTAATTCAATCTTGCTATTAGAAACATCAGTTTCGTCTACCGTGATTGAACCCGAAAAGTCATTGAAGCGACCGTAATTGTAACTGACTCCCAAGTGTTTTGCACGGAATATAACTGCTGAATGTGTGGCATCAATGTTATATGTTTTTGCGTCATTCTGCGATTCTGTTTTTTGTGTGAAAGTTGTGATAAGTAGGGCTAAAACTAAGATTCCAATGAATGATACTTGTACGTATTGCTTAAACCATGTTGTCATTAAGAATTTTTCCTCCAAATAATAGTGATTTTTTCAAAGATATTCTACTGTATCCATAATGCAGCAGGGTTATTTAGTTTTCGGTTTTTCGGGCGAATTTTTTACACCTGCTATATACC
>JAPPMR010000981.1 GCA_028818995.1 Candidatus Poribacteria bacterium
TAATAACATAACACTCTTCCGTGTGATGACTTCCCGGCTCAAGCACAACATGTGGCGGCACAAAAAACATTACCATCCCTAAATTCTGTGCTGGTGCTTTCGGATTCGCAGGATGCACGACCCGCACACCAATTCCATCGCAACCCGGATATTTTACTGGCACTCCATCTTGGACAGTTACCACGTTGGCTTGTACTTGTCCTTTTGGTTTCGGAATTGGTGGTTCTCCTTCGTAACCTTTAAACAACTTAATCTTTGCCATCTTTCACCTCTGTCGTTACGCCACAACAGTATTCCGCAAAACACCGATTCCCTCAATCTCAACTTCAACGACATCACCATCTTGCAAAGCAGTTGTAGTTCCGGGTGTTCCCGTGAAAACCGCATCACCGGGTTCCAACGTTATCGCTTGCGAGATAAAACTAACAATCACTGGCACAGGAAAAATGAGATCACCAGTAGTTTGAGACTGAACCACATCACCGTTGATACGTGTTTCTAATTGTAGGTCGCCATAGTCAACATTGGTTGCAATGACAGGTCCGATAGGTCCAAAGGTATCAGATGCTTTCGCGCGCCACCATTGCATATCATTACTTTGCCACGTACGTGCGCTAACATCGTTTCCGCAGGTAACGCCTAATATATTTGCTTCCGCTTCGGCAGGAGTTGCTTTACTCGTCCGCTCCTTAATTAAGACTACCAATTCACCTTCTGCATGCACATCGTCATCACCTTCAGGCAGCACAATTTCACCCTCTGGATCATTAATGCATGACGGTGTTTTGATGAAAATTTCCGGGTTTTTAGGCTCAGGCTCATCACCCAAATGACTCCGATAATTCAATCCTACGGCTAATACTTTTGATGGTGTTGCTGGCGCAATGAGTTGCACATCTTCTAAAGCAACAGTATCTCCGGTTTCACTATAGTCAGTAAACGGGCATCCATCCAACGTTCGCAAACTACTTCCTGCAACAATACCGTATTCAACTGTTCTATTCAATTTATATCGAGCAAAATTCATAATTAATCCTCCATTTTTATTTTGGCATGAAATTCCCTTTTTGTCAATTGTTTGCTATATTAATTTCTGCAGAGCCATTCAGCTCTCCAATAATTCTTCCTTAACCAAAATACCAAAAATCTGCGTCAATCGCCATGCTGACAACAAAATGCACACACATCCGAGATACCCCAAAAAAGTAAAAACGCATCTACCTCCAACTTTTCCAGCAAACTTATTGTAAATATATTGGATATCTATTGTTTGACAAACTACAAAAACTACCGATCATCACACAGAATTAGACATAATATCAATATGAAAAACAAGACCAAAAATCCAGAACACAACCTGTACGAGAAAATCTTGAAATTACATCACAAAGGATTCCAGCCAATCAAACAAGAACAGGAATTCTGAAAATTGCAAACAGCTACCCAATGCAAAGACGTGAACGCAAACCTATCAATATAAATTGCATACTGTAAGAGAAAACCGCGTCCCTCAATACAGATGAGAAACAAAAAACAGAATTTATCACAAATGAGAAAAATGCATATAAACCCATACACAGACTGGTTTTATAGCGAATTTAGAAATCATACCGTGGTATGAAAAATCATACCGTACGGTATGATTTTTAGTAGGTGCGATCTCCAAATCTCGACTTTACGAATTATAGAAAAAGACGAAAATTGAACGCCTCAGTATATTATTCTGCAATAAAAAATTGACATTTCTACCGCTTTATGTTAAATTATTATGAACAAAACATATCCTAAAGGAAAAAAGATGACAAAGATCGGAATTGTCGGGGCATCCGGTTATAGCGGCAGCGAATTACTAAGATTTTTGGTCAACCATCCCAGCGGATTGAGCGTGGAACTCGCCACATCCGAAACCTACGCGGGGCAACGCGTTGACCAAGTGTTACCGCATCTGCGCGATTTCATAGACCTTACGTTTGAGCCGTTAGATATTGACTCACTAAAAGAACGGGTGGATGTTGTTGTGTTGGCTGTGCCGCACAAAGTCGCCATGACGTATGCCCCGCAAATTATCGCACAAGGGTTGCGTGTTGTAGATTTCAGTGCAGATTACCGTCTCTACGACGTAGAAACCTACAGCGATTGGTACCATGTTGAACATACCAGCCCCGAATTAATCCAGAATGCTATCTACGGTTTGCCTGAACTTTACCGCGAGAAGATTCGCGATGCGCAAATCGTGGCAAATCCGGGGTGTTATCCAACCAGTGCTATCCTTGCCACGATGCCTCTGCTTAACAATAGACTCATTGAATTAGATTCAATTATTGTTGATTCCAAATCGGGCATTTCCGGAGCAGGACCAAAACCGAAAGACACTACACACTACCCGAATCGCGAATCAAATCTTGTTGCTTATAACATCGGAAAACACCGCCATACACCAGAAATTGAGCAGGAATTAAGCGCGATTGCAGGACAAAATGTTGATGTAACCTTCACACCGCATTTAGTTCCAATGACACGCGGGATTCTCAGTACCGTCTACGCACGTCTAAAGCACCCGCTTGATACCGAAACACTGCTTGAGATATATACTACTTTTTACCAAAATGAACCGTTCATCCGGGTTCTTGACAAAGAGATTTACCCACAAACCAAGGCGGTTCTTGGAAGCAACTACTGTGATGTCGGAATAGAAGTTGATGGACGGACGCAGCGTGTTGTTGCTATGGCAGCACTTGATAACCTTGGAAAAGGCGCAGCTGGCGCTGCGTTACAAAACCTCAATCTAATGTTTGGCTACGACGAAACAGACGGACTCAAATCACCAGGCTTAATGCCATAGTCATGGTAGTAGGCACACTCCGTGTGCCGTTAATAGAACAACTACGGTAGTAGGCACACCTTGTGCCATTCAAACCACAAACCAGAATGCAACTTATGATTGTTGCAGGTGAACCCTCTGGCGACCTGCACGCCTCACATGTCGTTCAAGCACTCAAAGCAAAATGCTCAGAAATTTCGTTCCACGGCATGGGGGGCGACATGATGGAAGAAGCCGGAGTATCTCTTGACATTCACATTCGTGACTCCGCAGTCATGGGTTTTGCTGAGGCTTTCGCTGTCCTTCCAAAGTTTCTTAAAAAACAAGCGTTGTTAAAAAAACGGATCCGTCAACAACCTCCGGACGCTCTCCTCCTTATTGATTTTGCAGAGTTTAACATGCCTTTGGCGAAATATGCCAACGCACAAGGTGTGCCAGTAGTCTACTATATTCCGCCAAAAGCGTGGGCATGGCGCCCTGGCAGAGCAAAAAAACTCGCAAAACGCGCAAACGCGATCGCCTCTATTTTTCCCTTTGAAACAGAATTTTATCAAGATGCAGGTGCACCAGCGGAATTTGTTGGACACCCATTGGTAGATTTCGCAAAAACCGATCTCACACCCACACAAGCACGCGAAAAACTTGGTTTGCAAAACAACACACAAGTTATCGGACTAATGCCCGGCAGCAGACGGTCTGAAGTTCAACGTATGCTCCCAATTATGCTTAAGGCAGCTGCAAACGTTGTAAAAGATTATGCTGATTCAGAATGGGTTCTACCTCTCGCCCCTGGTATTTCAGAGGAACTCATATCCCACTGTACAGAAGGAATAGAAGGTGTTCCGACTATAAAACTATTACATGATCAAACTTACGCAGCAATGCGTGCTGCTACGTTGATGCTCATTACATCTGGAACCGCAACGCTTGAAGCCGCTTGTATCGGTTCACCGATGATTATTCTCTATCGAACCTCATGGCTCAATTGGCGAATTATTAACGCATTAACTCCGTTAGAACATAGCGGATTGCCCAATCTCATTGCCAAAAAACGCATTGTACCCGAACTGCTTCAAGACGATTTGACACCGAATACACTTACTGAACTTACCTTAGACTTACTCCGAAATCCTGAAAAACTTAAGACACAGCGTGATTCCCTAAATACTGTCTATCAACAATTGGGAGAGTCAGGTGCAGCAGAAAGAACAGCACAGTTAGTATTGGAACAGGTTGCATCGGCACGTAATCCCACGCAATGAAACGAACACTCTACACCTTCATCACAACGAAACAGCGTGGTATAATTCCGATAATCTTACGCCCACTCTTAATGCCATTGTCTTGGCTCTACAGAGTTGTCATTTGGATACGAAATTACTGCTTTACAAGTGGGATTTTCAAACAGAAACGACTACCTTGCACCGTTATCAGTGTAGGCAATATCGTTGCGGGTGGGACAGGTAAAACGCCAGCAGTCGCTGCAATAACTAAACTGCTACATAATCAAGGTTATCAAGTAGCAATTCTTCTGCGTGGCTATAAACGACGCAGCAGTGAGGGAATAACAGTCGTTTCGGATGGTGAAAACCGCCTTTGCTCAAGAGAAGAAAGCGGAGATGAAGCAGACATGCTTGCGCGTCAACTTTCCGATATTCCAATCATTGTTGGAAAACAACGTTATCTAACAGGTAAAGCCGCACTTGACCGCTTCAAAAGCGATGTTATAATCCTTGATGATGGGTTTCAGCACCGACAATTAGCACGTGATGTTGACATACTCATAATTGATACAACGCAACCCTACGGTACTGGTGCGCTGCTCCCTATAGGCACGTTGAGAGAACCCACAACTGCAATTCAACGTGCCAACATCATTTTACTCACTCGGACAGATATTGTTAGTCCAGACATCGTAGATTTGAAAGCGGAACTGAACCAATTAGCACCGAATACACCTATTTTAGAGAGTGTCCATCAACCTGCATCACTATATTGGTTAAATCAAACAGACGAGTATTCTATAATGCCAATAGAAAACCTAACGGGAAAGAGGCTTCTCGCCGTGTGTGGCATCGGCAATCCCGATGCTTTTGTCGCAACACTTGAAAAGTATAATCCAGAGGCAGTAGGATTGTTAGCTTTTCCCGACCACCATGTCTATACCGAATCCGATTTACAGCAAATTCACGAACAGAAGCAACAGTGTCAGGCGGAATGGGTTATCACAACACAGAAAGATGAACAGAAGTTCACATCTCTTTTCACAGAATTACCGATAGTCGTATTGGCAATTGAATTAGTCATCACTGATGGGAAAGGAGTTTTGAAGAAAGCACTGCAAATCCAGTAACGAAAACTTCTACGGTATGGGAACGCCTTCACGCGCTGTCATTTCAGCATAAAGTTCTTGCAAGCGTCCTGTCATCGGTCCCGGACTACCCGTACCAATTTGCCTGCCATCCACCTCCAACACAGGACTTAACTCACCAACGGTGCCTGTCGTGAACATCTCATCAGCTGTGTAAACCTCTGTCAGAGAAACGTTCCGTTCCACTAACGGAATCTCTGCCTCATGAGCGAGATGGATGACGTTGCCACGCGTAATTCCGGGTAGGCAACTATCCGCATGCGGCGTTAGGACTTGGCCCTTTTTCACTATAAAGATGTTTGTCGCATTCGTTTCAGAAACAAAGCCGAAAATGTCAAGCATAATCGCATCGTCTACTCCCGCGACATTCGCTTCTATTTTGGCAAGAATGTTGTTAATCAAGTTGTTATGATGTATCTTAGAGTCAATACACTGGGCAGGATTCCGTCGAATTGCTGAAGTAATTAACCGAACTCCAGTGCTTGCATAAATCGGTGCTTTCCACTCCGCCAAGACAATTAAACATGTGCCATACTGATTTACTTGTGGATTCATGCTGGAGGTCACTTTCTTACCACGACTAAGTGTCAGACGGATATGGACTTCATCACGCATGCCGTTGGCTTGCAGTGTCTCAAATATAGCAGTTTTAATTTCATCGCGGGAGGGAATTTCTCCAAACGCCATTGCATGTGCGGAGTCTATCAGTCTGTCTAAGTGTGGGTCCAGCGCAAAAATCTTGCCCTTATAGATACGTAAACCTTCCCATACACCATCTCCTCCTTGGACAAGGCTATCAAACACAGATATTTTCGCATCTTCGCGAGGCAGTAATTCACCACCGACGTGGATTAATATGTTTTCATTTCGTGCATCAGGTAATTGTGGATTCATTCGTTTACCTTTCTTTCAATTTAGGCATCTTAAACTTCAGTCTATATTACGACATCAGCATACCACATCATCCTTGTACTGTCAATTTTAAACGCTGCTCTTGAAAACATCCTAAATTAATGTTATACTCACACATGTCTCAAAAGAAGGATAATATGAAACAGCACATTGTCATCTTCTTCATCTCTGCTATGGTATTTTCTTGTCAATCAAAAGATCCGTCAACCTTCAAAAATAAACAGCAAAGATACCCACGTGTCCGCACAGCAATGTTAGAAAAGGACAGTTCACTCCGTAAACTCTTTGCAGACCAAGGGCTTGTATATCCACCTCATAACTTGTTTATCCGAGTTTTCAAACAGGAAAAAGTTTTAGAAGTTTGGACGTTTTCTGCATCAGATTCCAACTTCAAGAAGGTGCGCGACTACACTATCTGCCGCACATCGGGAAACTTAGGACCCAAAAGACGTGAAGGCGACTTGCAAATTCCGGAAGGTTTTTATCATATAGACAGGTTCAATCCTAAAAGCAACTTCTATTTATCTCTTGGGATCAATTATCCAAACCGATCTGATCAAATTTTGGGCAAAAAAGGTGATTTAGGCGGTGATATATTCCTGCACGGAGGGTGCGTGACTGTCGGGTGTATTCCGATCACCGATGACTATATCAAAGAAGTTTACTGGTTAGCGGTGCAAGCGACATCAAATGGTCAAGTGAAAATCCCTGTCCACATTTTTCCCACAAAATTAAATATTGATACAATCAAACATTTGAAGAAAAAATATGCAACTCAAGAAACATTGATTAAATTCTGGGAAAATCTACAGATCGGATATCAGTGGTTTGAAAAACACCGCAACCTGCCAAAAATCTCAGTTAATCCAGACGGCATATATCAGTTTTCAACATCTTCTTCCCCATAAACACAATCAAATCCAACTATACACCGCAGACCGCAAGATTAGACTCAATAGTGGCCAGAAACATCCCATCAACGCTTCACCTAAAACTAATCCGATAAAGAACGGTATCGCTCGTCGATACGCTTTTATACCACCGTTCCGTAAGATAATCCATTTCGTTACCATAGCAATTAGCAACGGAAACCAAATTACGTCGGTTGTTCCAGGGGCAACGCCGATTACGTATCCTGCCGGATGGAGAGGACACCATACAAAACGTGATCGCAGAAACATGATACCTAAATTTGCCGCAAATGTGCCCCCAAGCACAGTCGTTGCTAACCAATCTGTCGGTTTCGGACTAACTAACCACGATGACAGAAAATTGTATGTATCAGCACCACCCGCGTGAATCTGCTCAGAACCTGCAGCCACACCCTCCCGATAAATTGCATAAGGATAGAGAATTAGGCTTGACAGAATACCAACAAGGCTTGCAATCACTAAAACACTAAACATTGTTCTGTTCCGGACACCGGTCCGCTCAGCAAGTTTAAACGCTTCAAGTTGATCAGGCATAGGATGTGTACGGAATGAAGCGTAGCTTGCGCCACTGAGCCAATTCATCAACGAAAGCATTGTAAGGTTGCCTGCCCGTAGCCGTCGTGTCCCGAGCAGTGAAATCATCATGTATTGCGGCGTTAGATAGCCGATTGCGTGTATCGGTGGACCGAGTTCCGCGCGCATCCGTGTTAGACCGACAACAATCAGTAAGTAAATACCGATGAAAACGGAGAAAGCCCATAACGACATGCCACCCTGAATACAGAAAACCGCGAGTAAAAACAGAGATAAAGCTAATGTAATCAAGGTTGTGCGATAAGAAATTGCTTCAATTTTCGCCGCCGCACGGTCGGGTCGAATCGCTTGTGATAACACTAAAGCAAAATGCTTTCGTCCATTCCAACATGCTATAGCGAGAAGTGCAAGCAATGCACCTGCTCCCTGCTCCCCTAAAAATGGATAACCTTGTAACTTTGATACGCCTGTTGCACTTCCGAATAATAATTGAACTTTCTTCATCAAATAGAAGAATGTACACGAAAACGCTAAATCCAACGGCAGGATAAAAGAGAAACCGATCAGATAAGGATGAAACCGAAGGGGTGTACTGCCCATAGCGTTCCAAGGTTTCTGCGTGAAGTACATATTAAGGTTGTATTTTCTGACGGGAATTTCCGGTAATATTGGAAAGAAAAAATGTAACCCGTTGAGTAGATTTATCCCCATTGCTATACCAAAACCTATCCAGAGCAGGCGACTTCTGAAAATACGACGATTTGTGGTAATTTCAAGTGGAATTTGTATAATTGGATACGCAAGTTTTTCGTTTTCTATCCACTGCTTGCGAATTAAAGAAGTCAAACACAGAAAGATCAACATTAAAAGGAAGATAACCGCTGACCACGCAAGAATAGGCACAATCCAATGGTTTACGTATCCTTCAGTAAAGAAATTGACGTTACCTTCATAGAAGTCGTTGACCGTTTTCGGGTGTTTGACAACAAGCCATTCAGGAAGGTGGTGAAAAAGTAGTGCTTCCCAATCATTCTCAGGAGTAGCAAAGCGAAAAGCATACGGAATAAGTCCCATCAAACGTGGCATACAATCATGACCTGAAAATGCACTACCAACAGCAAGCATACTGTAAACGACGATTAGGTCACGCTGTGTAAGGGCAGCACTCGGTACTAAACTACGAACCCACATGTTTAGCATTGTGATAACGAAAATGCCAAACATGACGTTAACAGACATAGCGACTGTTGTCAGATGAGCTGTATGCCATATCATCTCAACATAAGCGATCCAGTAGCTATTGCCGATAATCAAAACAGTACCAATCAATACTGCCCGTATTGTAATCGTGCGCGAAGACTGTTCGTTAGTTTGATACATCTTTTAGGGAGGTGAGGATTAAGTTGTGGACACAGTCTCTGTTGAAACTGTAGAAGTTAGATGCGAAAATTAAATGGATATATTTTCTATTGTATGTTATACTAAACAATCAGAAGTCTGTCAAGGTAAAAGAGTATGAAATTTTAACTGTTTTATACCAAATAGGACTTTTTAAACATAAAGTAAAACAATAACTTTTATATTTTGCTGTTTAATTTTATTCAGGCTTACGCATAAATTCAGGGACTACTTTTCCATCATACATATATATTGGAAAGGTCCTGGATTAAAATCTAATAGATTGCGTAAGTCTTATTATTAACTACTTATATTATAGAGAAATTGGAGCGATTGGAATGGAGCTTGCTTTTGAAAAAGATGAACTCTTATATGCCTTACAGATGGTTCAGGGAGTCGCAAGTGGACGGAACACCCTGCCTATTCTTTCAAA
>JAPPMR010000259.1:0-587 GCA_028818995.1 Candidatus Poribacteria bacterium
GCTTGATACTGGTGGTTATAGCGTTTCTGTCCGGTCCGAGGAATTGTGGAAAATCTGTCTGAAGTTCTGCAGCTTGTGGAGTTTGCGCCTCGGCTAATGCGACATAACTCTCTGGTTGCCCGCGCCACCGCCATTCAAATATCGGGACGAGGTCACCACTGAATCCATTAAAACGGAATAGGGTTGCAAATGCAACAATGCTCAGAAGGATGACACCAAAGGATAAGAATTTAACTCGCCATGCCAAGCGGGAAAGGCATAACAACCATACGATACCAAGAAAAACCGTTATGATAAGTACTAAAACCGTAAGGGCTACTTTGTCCGCGCGTTGACCTGCATCCATTGACCACACTAACCCGAACGCTAAAACGGTGAGACTAACGACGATGTATAGGGGCCATAAACGGATGCTTTTTGTGTTTGATGTCATGAAGTAGAAAACTTGTCTATGTGTTCAATTTATTTATAGTGAATTATTGAAATAATTGGATATCTCACTTGTAGGAGCGATCTCCGAATCGCGACCAAACCCACTCAAAGTTTATTTCGTAGGTCGGGTAGAGCGTTAGCGAAACCCCACACCG
>JAPPMR010000259.1:597-7505 GCA_028818995.1 Candidatus Poribacteria bacterium
AACAAAACCACAAAAATTTTTTTTTGTGTTGGGGGGTCCCCCGTTCCCCACCCCCCCACAGTTGGCGCACCGGGGGGGGGTCGCTAACGCTCTACCCGCAGCATGCCAAAAGCGCATGCTGCGTTGATTTGGACCTACAGATGGTTTATAGAAATGTAAAAAATATAGGTAAAAAACCGAAAACTAAATAACCCTGTTTGTTTTCATTAATTCTATCATATATTATTTGAAATAAATTTGTCAAGAAAAATTGTTATATTTTTTTATTTTCTGCTGAATTTTATGAATCGGCGCGTTTTGTAAACGCGCCTACCCAAAGTAGTTTAGCCCTGTCGGGTGTCGCTTCGCTCTACTCATAGCTGTCAACTTAAGGAATTTAGATTTTGAGTATATCTCTTCAGTCCCGTCGGGACGATATGTTTATAGAAAACGTGGCAATTAACTTCTTTAGTCCCGTCGGGACGATATGTTTATCTTTCTATGCCGTTCCTACGGAACTCAAGAGGCGGAGGACAACATTTTTTCTATAAACATATCGTCCCTAATGAAGTTTAACAAATAAATTGGGTAATTTAGCGAGGTTAGGAAACCTCGCCAGCAGCAGGTGTACATCTCTGCTGGCGAGGTTTCCTAACCTCGCCCCTTACCGAAATATTTATTTAAACTTCATACGGGACTAAAACGGTTTCCATGTTTGGAAAATCCTAAAATTGATACCTATAGTGCGGTTAGGAAACCGCACCTACCGGGTTTGGGTCGAAGATGTTAACGCAACTGGACAGTGCCGTGAATGACACGCCCACTGCCGATACTTCGCCTCCTGTTTTGTAGGCTTAATATAAAATAGGCGGTGCTGTCTATGCCGTGGTTATCGCCTTTGATTGCCTCGTCATCCCTGTTTGTGCCACGCATATTTTCATCATAAGTACAACTCAAGAACTCATCTGTGACTTCAAGCGGACGATAGGTGTCCTTCAAATCTTCATCTGGCGGATGGACAAGCCTATCCCGTAGGAAAAAGATTGCAGGTGCGCCCGTTGCGTCTACCTTTAGGCGTTCCTTGATAGCATCTATCTGTGTAGAACGCGATTTTTTGGGTTGTCTGACACGGAATCCCGCACGCTGTAGCTGCTCAACTGCATCCTGATCCGCGCTGTCTACCGCTGCGTATCGGATACGGTCTGAAGCATCACAATTTGCTTTTATCATCCGTATGAAATCGGGTTTTGTGAGTTTTGTTCTGTATATCTCTTTGTATGCGTAGATACGGTCGTCTGGTGACCGCGCCCACCATATACAACACGATGGATTGCGAAATCCCCAGTCGATACTGATATAACGTGCCCACTTCGTTGAGATGGTGAAGTTGTCAATGACATGCACTTCAGGTAGAAATGTATCAAATACGAGTCCTTCGCCTGATACCCATTTGCCTTCGTATCCGCGTTTGTATCGTAATCCTTCAAGGTTTTGTAACCTCTGGACACGCCGCTTGCCTTTTTCGGTTAACTCGCCAGTCTGTTGATTGTATATTTCTGGATTGTCTCTGAATGTCATCTCGAAATATGCGAGTTTTCCGGCTTTTGTCTGCTGGCGTATCCAGTGATTCGGTGTGCTCGGATTGCAATCACCGAGTAGGAATGCGATTGGCAGTGTGCCTGCGCGTTCTGATACTCTTGCGGTAAGTTCGTCCCATGTATCAAAGGAAACGAGTTCTGCTTGGTTGACGAATGCTGCATCAAAGAAGTCAGATAACAGGTTCTGCGGTTTGTCTAACCCGTTCATGTAGATGCGTGAGCCGTTCCAGTATTCAAAGAAATCGGGATGTTCGCCGCCGTATCGTGTGATAGGTGTAGGATTCGGGTCGGCACGACTTCTGGGTCGGAATCCGAGATATTTTTCGTAAGTTGGAACGATGTTTTTGTATACTCTTTTGAGGCTGCGGTGGACGAAGGTGAGTCGTGCGCCGGGGTAGTTCCGTGCTAATTGGTCTATGTATGCGACGCAGCTATAGGTTTTGCCTGCGTCATAGGTGCCGCCTGCTATTTTTATGTTTGCATGCGATTTGAATAGGTCGCGCATCTGTCCGTGAGGACGGAATCCGTTGGGATTGTATGTGATGCGGGGCGGTTTTTGTTTAGGTGTTGGCTGTTTGCTGGCAGTCACGACTCGGAGATCGCTCCTACCAGTATCGTTTTTATCATCTTGCTTGGGTAGGCAGGATTGATACTGCTCCATTTCGGGATGCAGATGTGTGAGTTCCTGTGGTTCTTCGTCAGGTTGTTCAATTTCGTCGGTTTGTTCGGCATTGTCAGATTGTTCTGCTTGCCCGTTCTGTGTGGTGTTGTGTTGTGATGTGTCGGTCTTTTGGTTTTTTGCTGCTTGTTCTTCCTTATATTTTTGTGCTGTGACATAAGCGTTGGTGTCGTATCCGCGGTTTTCAATGTTTTCCCGTCTGCATATTGTATCTTTTGTTCGGACAAGTCTATTGTGGTCGGCTATATATTGGGATAGATTTTTGTCGTTCTCGTCGGTGTCTGGGTCCTGTTCGATTCTTTGCAATCTTCTGTCAAGCAATTTCCGCATTCTCTCGTGCAGGTTGTGATCCAGCTCAAAGACGTGATTTTTTCGTTTGGGGTATAGTTTTTGATTTTTCATACCGATATTATAACTGATGGTGGGTGGCAATCAGAAGTTTTTGTGGCGTGCGGAACAATAGATTTCCAATAGATATCCAATAGGTTTGCGGGAGATGGCTATCGGCAGTCGGTTATCAGTTTTTGGTAGTCTGGTTTTTATCGGTGGGAGATGTGCGTTTTCGCAGGGTGGTGCGGTCACTCCTACAGAAGATGATAAGGTTTACAAAGCACTCACACAAGCACACAAGAGTTGATAAACATCAAGGTTGTCGTGTAGCAGAGTCCAACCAGTTTATAGCAGCCTGTTCGTTTTGTTTAATTGCAATTTCGACTGAGAAAACGATTTTATTGAAATTGTGCAATTACATCACCGAGTTTTTTGAGAGAATTATTGCGCCGTAAGGTTTCATCGTTGATCTCAATGTATTCGGCTACTTCAGGAGATCGCGTTTCATGGTATTTCTCACGGTCAATGTTCCTTTCCGTGAGACTGGGATTGAGTTGTTCGAGAACCTTTTCAGAAAACTCAGTTAGATGCTCTTTAGCACCCTTACCACCACTGACTGCCTCAACAATTTTTTCTGTATCGCCTTTCTGATTATTGCTTACGAAACGTTTGAGAGAGGGATTTGCTAACACCTTATTACGACAGTTTTCCCTGAACTGTGCGCGTTTGGTTGCGTAATAACAAAAGATACCGAGACAATCTATGAGTAACCACGCTTCAAGTTCCTGAATAGCCTCTACGAGAAAAACTTTACCAGAAAATTGACGGTCATTGACAATTCGTTGACTCTGATTTTTGAGCGAATTCGGTTGTTGTGATCGTTCATGCTGTGTCATCCGTCCGTCGCTGTCAATGACAATAATCACATAGTCATCCTGTTTGAGATAATTCTGAATTACTTTCCTAAGTTGTGGTTGAGGTCCACCAGCAGTGTAGAATTGTATCGGTGAGAGTTGCATAAATGCCGCTAACTTCTTTGCCAAACACCTGACCGCCTCCGCATCGTCGTTTGATTCCAAAGTCAAGATTCTTATGCTTGACATTATGTTTTATTCTCCATAACATCCTGCAGGAGTTTACTATCAAAAACGGCACTGCCAATTCCGAAATCATCAATCCAACCTTGAAGCGACTCTCGTTCGTCTCGGTAATCCTCAAGGTTGAGTACCTCTGTACCAAGCCCCGGAAGGTTGCGTAACAGTAAAACCCCGAGAGAATCTCCCAAACTTTCTGCATCAAATGCACCAAGCAGTTGCGAACTGTGGGTGGTAATAATCACTTGAGAATATTTAGCAATTTGCTCAAGCACGTATGCAATGTCTTTTAGGGCACCAGGATGTAGATTCCGTTCTGGTTCTTCGATTGCGATGAGCGGGGGCAGTTCAGGTTCGTTGAGCAAGGTGTAATATGCAATTAGACGTAGTATACCATCAGATGCACTATGTAACGGGATGGGTTCTCTATATCCTTCTAATAGAAAAAGTTGGTTTCCAGAGAAAAGTTGGTTTTCTTCCATAACTGGAAATGAGTCTATATACCGATTTGTGCTTGATACAAGGGAATCACTAACGTTCTTGAATCTCTCAGGAAAGTTCTTTTCCCAATTACAAAGTACCTCTGGCAACTTTAGACCGTAACTGTCAAGTTTTGGAAATTCTCGAATCTCTTTTTCAGCAAGTAAGATGGATCTTGTAAGACTGCTACGTATAAGGTCTGGCGAAAAATCATAGAATTTCCATTCCTTCATAAACTCAGCTAACGCACGTGTAATTGGTTTATTTCCATAATTTCCAGCCGACCTCAAAGCGAGTTCATCGGAGTTATATGGTGTCCCATTCTCGCCATTTTCATCTCGGACAGTTCCCTGCCCATCTTGGATTGATATCACATTTGCATCATTAACTGACAATTGCTCTGCACGAAAAGATAAATCGGGTTCCAGTTTCACTTCTAAATGGTATAAGGTGCGGTTTTCTTCTACTTTTGTATGTAAGTGAAGCGAGATTTTTGGAACTTCAGTCTCCCATAGGGTATCTCGGTTGAACTCGTCTGAAGATAACCTCTCATCAACCATCATCTTATGGAGGCGATATAATGCCGTAACGGTGTTTGACTTCCCGCTTGCATTCGGCCCGACAAGCACAGTCAACGGTTTAAATGGAAGCGTAACGTCCCGTAAACTCAGATAGTTTTTGATATATATTTTTTCTAAAAACGCTTTTCTTTCAGACACGGCTATTCACCTCCTATTTTCTTTGCAGTAATTATACATCAATATATTGTGTCCGTCAATCGCATTATAAACGCTAAATATCACCCTTTTCCAAAACAGCCTCCAACCAATCAATAGCAGCCTGTTCGTCCTGCTCAATAGCAATCTCAACGGCACGTTTGGCATGTTCTAAAAGGTCTTTAGCACGCTTGCGTAAGTCAAACGATTCAAGCACTTTCTCTTGAATTTCAGTCTGTTTCTCTTGCGGTAAAATAGGAATAACGGTACCTGCAACTTGGTCTGGTCGCCAATGGAGAATTACGGAGCCGCCCACATCACGATTAACCTGTTCTTGAGTCAGAATAGAATTAAGCACCAGCGTCAAGTATTCGCTATTGATTCTATCCGTTTTGCTTTTCAAGCGGAGTATGCCGCCAGCAGGGATCATCTTATCGGGTGCTTCGCGCAAATAATGGGCTATGCCAGGGGTTGCGTCCTTGCTGAGTAGGATTTCTCCCTGTTTCGGTTGGTGTTCCGCAATCTCTGCGTATAATTCCTCAGAAATGTATTTCTCTTCCGTGATTTCAAACGGACTCAGATTACTCACCCGAACAAAAGGGATTCCATCTTCAAGATATGCTTTGCTCCCAACCTCAACGCATTTTTTCAGTGTAACCAAATTTTCCAATATATCCCAGTCTCCCGCATAATTTTTGATAGCGTCAACAATCTCATCATATTTCGGTTGGAAGTAATCAGCATCAATGCGTCCAGCATTTTCCATGTCTGAAAAGTTTTTGACAAAGGTTAACTGCTGCTTCGGTTGCCAGTCTGCAAGCCCGAGTTCGGAGAGGAGAAGGGTTCGTGCGTCGGCATAGCGCGTTTTTGACAGTTCTGTTAAATCTTTTGATTGAAGATAGGTTTTTTCAATTATGAACGGTAGGGAATCCCAGACAGGTATTGGAATTTGGTATAAAAAAGGTGGAGCAATTTCAGGTTGAGTACTACCGTATCTGCCTCTCTCTATTAATGCTGTGCCATACTTAGAATTGAAAAAAATAGCGAGAAAAAAGGGGTTTAGATCTCCACTTTTGACGATAAAAGTGTGAGACGATGAGATAGCATCTCTATTTTCAAGATAGATAGCACACTGACCGGCATTTGCTCCTGTCCTTGTTATCAAAATGTCTTTGTTATGTATCGTGTTTTCATTTAGTCGTTCTGCGTCTTCTTCTGAAATATAGACAGGATTTGATGTCAGATCAATGGATAGCGGACGGACGTTTTGTGCTCTTAAAAATAGAATGCCATCATCTACATAATTTCGTTTTATCTCTTTGGGATGCCTTATCTTGACCTGAAAGTTAATTAGTTTATGTGAACTGATTTCTTCAAGTTGATGTTGGATTTTCAGATAATCGGGATGGAAAAACTCGGCATCAAGCCTTAGGGAATGGGAAGCATCTATTATGGATTGGAAATTTACGATTGAATACGGCACTAAATATCCTCCATCACCATTGAAAGCGTTATGTAGAGTTGACGTACAACTCTTATGTGTGCAATATCCTCAATATTTTTATCCAAATCTCCATGAATAAGAGTATTGCGAATTTGATAAACTATTTCCATATAAGCTCTAAATAAACGTTCGGGATCGTTTTCAACAGATAAGTTATCATTTAATTCTATGTAATTATAAGATGGTGTTTCATCGTCAATTTCTTCTAATAATATAGACTCAAACTGTGGATCTCCATTGTTCCAGTCAATAATGCAACAGTCAAAATCAATTGTTTTATTTGGCCATCTATTTTCATTATAAAGGATACGAGCACCTACCAAAGCATCGTGTAATTCCCCAAATTCGGCTCTAAAACGTCCTCCATCGACATTCTTCGCAAGAATTAATCTACTAAATGCACCCAGTAGATCACCACCACTGCGTTTTAGCATATCTAATCTATTTCGATCAGAATATACTTTTTCATTCTCTTCATTCTCTTCATTCTCTTCATTCTCTTCATTCTCTTCATTCTCTTCATTCTCT
>JAPPMR010000259.1:7605-9380 GCA_028818995.1 Candidatus Poribacteria bacterium
TTTTTATTAAAGTGATTTTTCATCCAAACATTTAACGCTAACCACAAAAATAGAAAAAGAGGTTGATAATCAATTTGTGACTTTGCCTTCCAAAAAGAAAAAATTTCAGAAGCGAAATTCTTAGGTTTAGACATTCTAACTCCAAAAGCTCAATTTTATATTTCGTGCCCATTCAATGAATGCTTCAGCGATGCCGTCGGGTAGTTCGCCGTTGTGGTTGTGTAGGTCGTGTTCAATTATCAGGTGACCGTTTTCGTCTAACATGTATTGTCCATTTTTGTTTTGAAGATACACATAATCGCCTGAGTTATCCTTACCACCTTTTTCCGAGACAGCAAAAAAAGTTGGGTAGTCCTCAACTTTCGGACAAAGCGGTCCTTGGTCTGGATCATCGTTCCATTTCTGCAAGAACATCACGCTTGTTTTGGTGCCGGTGTGGGGTTTAAAGGTGTTGGTATCCAAACCGACTACTGCCAAAATGCGCGCACGACCTGCTATAAACTCACGGATATATTTATCAGATGTGTTGTTGAATCTGCCCTGTGGCAGTACAATTGCCATTCTGCCACCGGGTTTAAGGAAATCCAGGTTCCGTTCAATAAACAAAATATCTCGCCCAACTTTGCTCTGTGCTTGACCGTTCCCTTTAAAACCGAGTTTGTATTGATGAAGGATACGGTTTTCCTTGATGTCACCAGCGAATGGCGGATTTGCCATCAGAATATCAAAGTTGAACAACCTGTTTTGGTCTTTTTCCGCTCTTAACGCCATGAGTCGGTCAAATCCTCTGCCATAGGTCAAATTCCATATCCTATCTCTCTCAACTCTGTCACTCCAACGTTCATAGTCAAGCGTATTGAGGTGCAAGACGTTGGTTTCACCGTCCCCTGCAATCAGGTTCAGTGTTCTGGCAATCCTAACCGTCTTTTCGTCAAAATCAATTCCAAACACTTTCAGAACATTTTCTTTGTCCTCTGGTAAAATTTCTGCATTGGTAAATTTACGTCCAGTAAGTTTAAAAACAGTGTGTACTGGAAATCCGCAGCTGCCAGAAGCGGTGTCTATCATATACTCACCGCGTTTCGGATTGAGCATCTTCACACACATATCAATCACGTAGCGTGGCGTAAAATATTGCCCTTTTTCACCTTTGGCAGATTTGCTCACAAGATATTCAAACGCCTCGTCAACAATCTGTAGATTGGAGTTAAACAACTTCACATCTTGTAAACTTGAGACACAGACTGATAAATGCGTGTCGGACAGTTTAAATGTTGAACCATCGGAAAAAACCCCTGTCCACTGGTTTTTGGCATCGTCAAAAAGGTTCTGAATTTTGCTTTTCAGTTCGCTATCCGTTTGTCCCGTGTTTCTAAACTCCATAGAACGAAAATCATCGTCTGGAATTTTACTAACTGCTTCCTTGATAGTTTCATAGTCTGAACCGTTGGAAGTATACGATCCCTGTGATTCCTGAATAGCAGTGTTTATCTGCTGCCTTAGAATACGATTGATAAACTCTTTGTCACTTTGACTTTTAAATTCGTCATAGAGTTTGGTAAAGATGAGTTTAAAAACCTCTTCAAAAACATCTACACCTGCGTTTGCCAACACCTCATCCTCTAACTCCAAAATAATATCTTTTAGAGATTTCCGCTCCGCTGCGAGTTTATCCTTAATGATGAGGTCTTTGAGTGTAAAACGTTCGTTGAGAATGTCGGCGAGGGTTTGATCTGCGTTGGGAATATCGGTAATTTCTTCAAAGTAATTCGGAT
>JAPPMR010000245.1 GCA_028818995.1 Candidatus Poribacteria bacterium
TCCAACGACAGCACATTCTATTACTATGTCATCATCTGGATCGGTTGAAACACCCTTAATTTGATTTGTAATTTCAATTATGTCAAGGAAGTCCAAGAGTTCGGTCACTATATCCGATGTACTTTGGAAAGAAAAACCAAACTTCGTCGTTAACTTATCCACAAATTCATCTATTATTTCTTCACAAGTTAACCCTTTAACTTTTCCTTGTTGGGTTAGTGCGATGCAATCATACGGAACTCCGCCCCAAATCATACCTGATATTAAAACATTCGTATCGTAAACCGCTATCGGTTGCATTCACGATCCTCATGAACAATATCGTCTATAAAATATAACCTTTCGTCCTCCGACATTGTGTCCCAATCCAAGCCGCGTGCTGCACATATTTCTCGAATCTTCAATTCAGCAAATTTCGTCCGCTCTGTGCGCCCATTACGAGCCTGCTTTGCAAGTTCCTTAAGAACAGTTAACTTTTCCATAGGGGGCATCTGTTGAATTAAATCGATAATCTGTTCAGTTGTTAATTCAATAGTCAAATTCATGTTAATCACCTCCTATACCATGTTTCACAATTATAACAAAAACCTGCCTGAATATCAATTGAAATGTAAGTGAATATAAAAAGCAGAATTTTGAAATAGAGTCCTATCCTGAATTCCAATATTGCAGGTAAAAATGATGCAACGATTAGCAAATTATATCGTTTTATATTTCGTTGGAAAACAGATTAAAACCCGCATGGATTTTTTCTGCATACACTACTACCTTAGCCTATCTCCATGGGCATGTAATTTTCACAATATCGCAGATATTAAAATTATAAGTAAGGACAAATTGCGATGGGAAATCCTGTTACATACTTTGAAATAGCATCTAAAAACGGTAAAGAGTTATGCGATTTTTATAGTGCTGTATTTGGTTGGAAAATAGAACAAATGCCTGGTGCCGATTCAGGTATTTACTCTTACGGTATTGACTCACAGTCAGAAGACGGAATAGCCGGGCACATTTTTGTGTTGCCTGAGTTTTTTGACTTCTCAAACCAAGTCACTTTTTATATTAAGGTAGATAATCTATCAGCCTATCTTCAGAAGGTGGAAAGTCTTGGTGGTCACACCTTTATACCACCTCAGCAAATTCCTGGTAACAGAGG
Organism: Candidatus Poribacteria bacterium; assembly: GCA_028818995.1. Next base: position 1,157 of record JAPPMR010000245.1, read on the forward strand.
ATCATTCGCATGGTTCTATGACCCGAGTGGCAACTGCTTAGGTCTGTACAGACCACCCGAATCGAATGAGTGATGTCCGCAATTTTCTGCTCAATTTGTGATTTGATAATTTAATAATAGGAGAAACTGAATTAAAATGGGAAACCCTGTTGTGTATTTTGAAATAGCCGGTAGAAACGGTGAAAAGTTAAACGATTTCTATTGTTCCATATTTGGTTGGAAAACGGATAAATGCCCTTATGGTGGGGCATATACGGTTGACTCGCAGTCAGATGATGCGGGCATCCCTGGACACATTTTTCCGGTCACAGAAGATATGGACTTTAATAACCATGTCACCTTTTATGTTGAGGTGGACGATCTTCAAACGTATCTTGATAAAGCAGAGAGTCTTGGAGCCAAGACCCTAATCCCACCGCAGGAAATTCCTGGGAACATGGGATCGTTCGCGTTTTTCCTTGACCCAAGCGATAATTGCATTGGGTTATATCGACTTCCAGATTCAAATTAGCTATCTCTGTTTTGTTCTTGATGTCAAATTGTAGAGAACAGAGACTAACAAAGGGGTGGTGAATTGAAGTTTACCACTCTGTTTTTTATGACTAAAATATTCTAATTTTTAAGGAGTGAACTTTATGGGAAATCCAGTTGTACATTTTGAAATAGCAGGAAAAAATACAGAAAAATTAAGCAATTTTTATAGTTCATTATTTGATTGGGATGTACAAAAGGACAATGATGGCTTTTACAATATAATGCCAGTTCCAGATTTAGAACAGGGTATATGTGGACATATATTACCTACTGATGAGATGTCTGTTTCTAACTTTGTCTCTGTTTATATTCAGGTTGATGATCTTGAGGCATCGCTTGAACAGGTAGAAAATCACGGTGGAAAAACCCTTGTGCCGCCGCAGGCTATCCCTGGAAGCGGAAGTTATTTTGCTATGTTCCTTGATCCAAGTGGTAACTGCGTCGGTTTGTATAAAGCATAATTGTATACCAGTTTTCATCTTATAGTGGATTTTACAATTAACTTTACATTTTGATTTGTAGGAGGGAACTCCGATTCCCGACTACCATTGAGTTTCGTCGCGATTCGGAGATCGCTCCTACAGAAGATATGTCAACATATTTCTATAATTCACTATAAAAGAAATTAAAGAGGAGAAAATTCTAATGGGAAATCCTGTCACGATTTTTGAAATAGCAGGTAAAAAAGAAGATTCAATATGTGATTTTTATAGTTCCTTGTTTGGTTGGAACATCAATCAGGATGATTGTGGTAATTCCGTAAACACAGGATCGGATCAGGGCATTCAAGGACACATTGTCCAGACAACCGAACAGATGCCGATTACAAACCATGTTACCTTTTATATTGAGGTGGATGACATTGAGACATCTGCGAAGAAGGTGGAGAGTAATGGTGGAAAAGTGATTATGGGACCCATGCCAATTCCAGATGGCGAAAGTTTATTCGCAATGTTCCTTGACCCAAGCGGTAACTGTCTCGGTCTGTTCGAGTCTAAGTAGGAATTGAGAGTCACCTAATTTCTCAAATGTGTTGACTTCTCTGGTAGGCGCGGTTTTAAACCGCGCCTAAAATAGCGTATGTATATACACTGACTTATGTAGATGGTGATAATAATGAGCAGTCCTGTTGTGCATTTCGAAATCGCTGGAAGAGATGTCGAAAAACTAATCGATTTTTACAGCACCGTGTTTGAATGGAAAATCTTTCCGTTAAACGATGAGTTATACATAGCAGATCCGAAATCAGACGAAGGGATAGAAGGACATCTATTTGAAACAACCGAGGAAATGAATTTCACAAACCTCGTTATTATCTATGTTCAAGTTGATGATATATGGGGTTGTCTGAAACGGGCAGAGAGTCTTGGTGGAAAAATCCTGATACAACCCCAGGAAATTCCTGGGAATGCAAGTCACTTCGCATTGTTTAATGATCCGAGCGGAAATAGCATAGGTTTGTTGCAACGAAGATTATCGTAGTGGAAATCAAGTCCTAACCAGTCTAAGGAGTTAATGGCAATGGGTAATCCAGTCGTGCGTTTTGATATAGTTGGTAAGGATAGCAAAACATTAGGTGATTTTTATCGTTCTGTGTTTGATTGGAAGTGGACAGAATATGCTGAAGGCTATTACGGCTTTGAGACGGGTTCTGAATCTAATAGCGGGATTAAAGGACTTATGTATCCCCAAACGATGAAATGCCTTTAGTAGACAATGTCCCTTTTGCAAACAACGTTACCATTTATGTAACAGTGGAAGATATTCATGCTAAGGTTGAGAAACTTGAGAGTTTTGATGGGACGATTCTTATGCCGCCTACAGTTGTATCCGATAAAGGTGAGTTATTAGCGATGTTCCTTGACCCAAGTGGCAACCGAATTGGTTTATACCAACAAAGGAGTAATATCAATGGGTAACCCTGTGATGTTTTTTGAAATAGCAAGCAAACAAGGTGAATTGTTACGTGACTTTTATCGCGACCTGTTTGATTGGACAATTCTGCCATTTGGTTGGAAAACAAGCCATTTCCCAAACGACATTTTTGCTACTGATCCGACACCGCCACCGTTAGACGACAAAGGGATAAAAGGACATATTTATCCGCTATCTGAAGACATGGATTTTTCCAATCGCGTCTCAATTTTCATACAGGTTGAAGACCTGCAAGAAACGCTCGAAAAGATTGAGAGTAATGGTGGAAAAACACTCGTACCGCCGCAGGAACTTCCTGATGGCCTGGGGTCAATCGCAATGTTCCTTGATCCAAGTGGGAACGTTGTTGGTTTACACCAAATATAGGTGTTATTGTATCACGAAACTTGAATTAACTTTTTAACCCTAAACAATGCAATGATATATACATATCAAAAGCGAATCAAATATTTTATAGTAAAACCCACAATTACCCGGACATTAGCGAGGTTAGGAAGAAATCAACGGTATGAATCATGGCGAATGCCAAAAGTGCATTCGTCTTTAGGCATTCCCCGCCTCGCCAGCGCGAGCGTGTAGGGTTTGTTGTTCATTGAAATGTGAATATATTCTCGGATTTTACTATAAATCAATTTCATTTTAATTATTTTAATTATAAGGAGTAAATACGAATGGGCAATCCAGTCATGTTTTTTGAGATAGCAGGTAAAAATGGTGAAGAGTTATGTGAGTTCTATAGTTCAATTTTTGACTGGGAAGTTTCACCAGAGACAAACAATGTTCACATGTGTAATACAGGTTCAGAAGAAGGGATTCAAGGTATTATTTTTCCAACAACTGATGATATGCCTTCTACTAATCACGTAACATTCTATATTTCCGTAGAGGACCTTGAAGCATCCGTAGCAAAGGTCGAGAGCAATGGCGGAAAGATCATCATTCCACCAACAGAAATTCCGGGTGGCATGGGTTCATTTGCTTGGTTTGCTGACCCAGGCGGAAACTTAATTGGTCTACATAAACAATAGACAATATAAACGAAGTGTAAATTACAGACTTTAAAATTTTATTAAGAACAGAGTGGTGAACACATTCACTACTCTGTTTTATTTTATTAGGAGTAGATTTCAATGGGTAATCCTGTTACGCATTTTGAAATAGCAGGCAAAGACGGTGAGAGGTTAGCTGAGTTTTATCGTTCCCTTTTTGATTGGGAGATTCATCAATTTGATTGGGAGATGATCCCGTTTGCCAACGGTATTTATGGAGTGATTGCGTCTCCGGATCAAGGGTTAAAAGGGCACATTTTCCCAACAACTGACGATATGGATTTTTCTAATCACGTCACAATTTATATCCTTGTTGATGATCTTCATGCGACACTTGAGAAAATAGAAAGTCATGGTGGCAAGATTCTTATCCCACCCCAGGAAATTCCTGATAACAGAGGAGTACTTGCTATGTTTCAGGATCCGAGTGGAAACGTGATTGGAATTCATGAGCATAATGTATGATTAAGTGAGACAGTTTACGTAAGCAATGGCTTTAGCCATCGTCTTGCTGTTTCCAAATCCATTCCAGTGCGTTCCGCGTAATCTGCAACCTGATCATCTCCAATTCTGGCAATACTAAAATACCGCGCATCCGGATGTGAATAATACCAACCACTTACGGATGCTGCAGGAAACATCGCAAGACTCTCAGTGAGGGAAATCCCGGTATTTTCTGTGGCGTTTAGCAGATCAAACAGAACCCGTTTTTGGTTGTGGTCGGGACACGCAGGGTAGCCCGGGGCAGGACGAATCCCCCGATATTTTTCGGCAATCAAAGCATTGTTATCTAATGACTCATCAGTTGCATAACCCCAGAGCTCTGTGCGGACGTGCTGATGCATACACTCTGCAAAAGCCTCAGCTAACCGATCTGCCAATGCCTTTGCCATGATGCTATTATAATCATCCTGTTTTTGCTCAAACTCTGCACAGAGTTCTGGGACACCGATGCCAGTTGTTACTGCAAACGCACCGATATAATCCATGAGAGATATCTCTTTCGGCGCAATGAAATCACCGAGGCTTAGGTTCGGTCTGGAGAAAGGTTGCTCCGTCTGCTGACGCAGATGATGCAGTGTAGCAAGAAATTTAGACCTATCTTCATCGGCATATATCTCTGTCCCTTCACCGATACCGTTGGCAGGGAAAATACCAACCACAGCACGCGCACAAAACTTTTTCTGTTCAACGATTTGATTTAGAAGTACTTTGGCATCCTCAAGAAGTTTTCGCGCTTCTGCACCCATATCAGGGTTTTCTAATATATTCGGATATTTTCCTGTGAGTCCCCATGTCGTAAAGAAAGGTGTCCAATCAATATAATCAATAAGTTTTGCCAACGGATAATCATCAAAAACCTTAATACCGGTCATGTGTGGTTTTGGTGGTTGGTAATTTTTCCAGTCAGGAATGAATTTACGTTGTTGTGCAACGGCAAAAGGCAATAAATTAGTTTGTTTTCTGTTTTTAGCGCGTCTTTCCCGAATTTCAGCATACTCGTCGCGCGTCTGCTCAACAAAACTTTGTTGATTTTCACTGCTCATCAGATTGCTGACGACGCCAACGCTTCGGGAAGCATCTTTGACGTGAATCGTTGCGCCGCTGTACGCGGGTTCAATTTGGACAGCGGTATGCACCTTTGAAGTCGTTGCGCCGCCGATAAGTAATGGGATACGAAAACCTTCACGTTCCATCTCCTCAGCGACGTGTACCATCTCGTCTAATGATGGCGTGATAAGCCCGCTCAATCCGATCATATCAGCGTTTTCTTTACGTGCCGTTTCCAGAATGTCTTCTGCTGCCACCATCACACCAAGGTCAATAATATCGTAATTGTTACATCCTAATACTACGCCCACAATGTTTTTGCCGATGTCGTGAACATCGCCTTTTACTGTCGCCATCACAATCTTTCCTCTGGATTGAATACCGCCTTCAGCTTGTTCCTTTTCAATATACGGAATAAGATGTGCAACAGCTTTTTTCATCACCCGTGCGCTTTTAACGACTTGTGGCAGAAACATTTTACCATCACCAAAGAGTTCTCCGACACGGTCCATCCCATCCATCAAAGGACCTTCAATTACTTGTATAGGACGTTCATATTTGAGACGCGCTTCCTCCGCATCGTCATCAATATGTTCTATAATTCCTTCTACGAGTGCATGACTTAGACGGTCTTCAACTGACAATTTCCGCCATTTCTTATTAACGCGTTTTCTCTTTCCTTTAGTTTGTAAAGTGCTTGCCAGATTAACAAGCCTATCTGTAGCATCTTCCCTACGATTAAACAGGACGTCTTCTACTGCTTCTAATAATGGTTTTGGTAGATCGTCATAGACAGCAAGTTGACCTGCGTTTACAATCCCCATGTCCATGCCAGCATTGATTGCTTGGTAGAGAAACGATGCGTGCATTGCTTCCCGCACCGTATCGTTACCGCGAAAGGCGAAAGAGATATTACTAACACCCCCACTAACCAAAGCGGATGGACAAGTCGCTTTAATTTCTCTGCACGCCTGTATAAATGCCAGCGCGTATTCATTGTGTTCTTCAATGCCTGTTGCAACGGCAAAGATGTTTGGATCAAAGATAATATCTTCTGGTGGAAAGTTTACCTTTTCCGTCAAGAGTTTATACGCTCTTTGACATATCTCCACTTTGCGTTCAAAAGTGTCTGCTTGTCCCTCTTCGTCAAATGCCATCACGATAACCGCTGCACCATATTTTCTGATAAGTCGTGCCTTTTGTAAAAAGTCATCCTCTCCCTCTTTTAGACTAATTGAGTTGACAACCCCCTTACCTTGAATACATGCTAAGCCTGCCTCAATTACCTCCCATTTGCTGGAATCTAACATAATAGGCACGCGACTGATATCCGGTTCAGCTGCAATTAGGTTTAAGAACTTGACAATTGCAGTCTCAGCATCTAACATGCCAGCGTCCATATTAATGTCAATGATTTGTGCACCATTTTCTACCTGATCACGCGCCACCTCTAATGCTGTCTCATAATCTTCTTTTTTAATAAGTGTCGCGAAGCGTCGGGAACCTGTTACGTTTGTCCGTTCACCTACGTTAACAAAGAGAGAGTCAGGGGTGATGTTGAATGCCTCTAAGCCGCTCAATCTGCAAGCGCGTTTTTGAGGTTCGGGTTGTCTGGGAGGGTATTCTGCTGCAACTTTGACGATGGTTTCAATATGTTCCGGTTGACTACCACAGCAACTGCCAACGATATTGACAAATCCGTTTTGTGCGAATTCGTGCATCCAATTTCCCATTTCCTCTGGCGTTTGTGTGTAGTGTCCAAGTTCATTCGGGAGTCCAGCGTTCGGATAGCAGATCATAGGAATATCCGCGAGTTTCGCCATTTCTGCTAAATAGGGTCGGATCTGTTGTGCGCCGAACCCGCAGTTCAATCCTACAGCGAGTAGGTTTGTGTGTCGGACAGAGTTCCAGAAAGCCTCAACCGTTTGCCCTGACAGGTTGCGTCCACCGCCGCCGCTTCTGTCTGATGAGACAATCAGGGGAATTTCAAATCCTCGTGTTTCAGCAAGGGTTTGTATTGCAAAAAGTGCTGCTTTACAATTAAGTGTGTCCATGACGGTTTCAACGAGGAGGAAATCAGCACCGCCATCAATTAAGCCCTCAGCTTGCGTAGTATAGGCAGATACAAGTTGTGAAAATGTAATATTTCGGTATCCAGGGTCATTCACGTTCGGTGAGATGGAGCAGCTGCGATTGGTAGGTCCCATACTTCCCGCAACGAATCGAGGTTTTTCTGGCGATGACCATTTATCTGCGACCTCACGTGCAATTTGTGCTGCGGCGTAGTTTACTTGATACGCATGATCCTCAAGTTGGTAGTCTGCCATCGAAACGGATGTGCTGGTAAAGGTATTTGTCTCAATAATGTCAGCGCCTGCCTGACAGTAATTTGTGTGTATTTCACGCACAATATGAGGTTGGGTAATAGATAGCAGGTCGTTATATCCTTTGAGTTCGGAGGGATGATTGGCAAACTGATCACCTCGAAAATCGTCTTCCGTGAGTCGATAGGTTTGCAAAAGCGAACCCATTGCACCATCAAGGACCAGTATCCTATTCTTTAGTTCATTTTTTAGATGTATTATCCGTTCAGAATCTGCCATATTTTTCCTTTGTTTGTTAGGTAATGATGCCTATATATTATAACACGAGCAGAGTATTATGTCCATTTCATTTCAAATTTAATCAACGATAGAAACATTGAAACACGAATTAAGGAGACGAATCTATTGCAGAACACAAAAGAAGATTTGATACAGAATCAAGGTCCTGCCAATTTGCTTGAAGCCCACAAATACGCGATTCATTTCGATATTTTGCCAGAAATTACCTATCTCAATCAGGATATACCTGTTATAATTGCAGACCTATTACCGCTTTTTCATCAATTTCCCAAAGATGTATGGGTTTCACAGCAATCGGTTGACGAAGGGTTGGATTTCTGTCGAGTGGTTTTCTGGGTATTTTCGGAGTCGTCCGATGCGCTCAAAGCATTTAGTATCTGGTTCCAAGCAGTATTTCGTGAACCACAAGTCGCGAATGTTTTAGAACGTCTTGTCAACTGTGCTTTGGATGATCCAAATACTGTAGAGGTTGAACTGACTGATTGGACACGGTTGCATGTTTTAGAGTCG
>JAPPMR010000923.1 GCA_028818995.1 Candidatus Poribacteria bacterium
GCGATTCGGAGATCGCTCCTACAGAAATGTGTCTCTTTAATTTCAAAGTTCACCACAGTTGGCACAAATCTGATACCATATAGACTATAGTAAAACGAGCGTGGTATGGATCACATCACCACTATAGTGTATGCGCCTTTGTATGTATCGGAGGCATGCTACTACAAATAAACTATAGGAAAGACTGCGAAGTCTTTTGGAGATTTATGTTTGAAACTGTGGGATGGGAAACTGCATAATCCTAAGTCCAAAACGGCTAACTGCGAATAAATTTTGTTTCTATACGCTTGCTTCAAGCATACGCTCAATTGGCAAGCGAGCTTTGTCAATCACTTCGGGGTCCAACGTAACTTCATATTCGTTGAGGTCTTCACCACTATCAATCGCTTCTAAAATATTCGCAATCTTATCCAAACGGACTTTTGCCATGTGTGAACATCGCACCGAACACGCTGTCCAAAATTCTACTTTTGGAAATTCTTGTGCTAAATTGGAGGTTAATTCACACTCCGAGGCAACAAACGCCCGTTCTAATTGATTATTTTCTACACGTGCCGCTATATCCTTCATTATTTGGCTGGTGCTACCGTAAAAATCGGCTTCTTTCAAGACATTTGGACGGCATTCCCAATGTGCATATAATTTTCGTTTTGAATGTCCTTTTGGAATCTCAAAAGATTCGCGTATCGCAAGTAGGTCTGAGAGTGTAAATCTTTCGTGAACTTCACAAACTGCACCGCGTGCTGTGTTATCTTTACCGGGATAAACTACATTTTTTTCACCCTTCAACTCTTCTTCTAAATTTTGTGCGAAGAAGATATCAGGAACGAAAATTATTGTATCTCCGGGCATAGTTTTGGCAATGTGTGCAGCATTGGCAGACGTACAACAGATATCGGATTCCGCTTTAGCGTCTGCATAACTATTCACATAAATCATGACGGGGGCACCTGGGTAAAGTTCTTTTAACTTTCGGACATCTTCAGCACCGAAGTTATCAGCAAGTGAACACCCCGCTGTTTTATCTGCTACTAATACAGTTTTGTCTGGACTCAGGATTTTTGCCGTTTCTGCCATGAACGGCACACCGTTAAAGATGAGATACGGTGCTTCTGTCTTTGCAGCAAACATGCTCAGTCCCAACGAGTCACCTTGTTCCTCTTTTTCGGATAATCCGAAAACTAACGGCTCCATGTAGTTGTGACCTAACATCACAACATCATGTTTTTTCTTCAACGTTCTTATCTTGTGTATGGTTTTGGCATGTACCTCTATATCAAGAGATGTTAAACTCGGGTGATGTCGATTATACAACTCGTTTTTAACGTCTTCAAACGTTAGTTCCTTACTACCATTCAGCGCATTTTCTACTGGAGGACTTTTTCCTGTAGGATGCATGCTAATCACGCTCCAAACTATTTACTAATAAATGGGTAATGTCTATAAACCCATTTTTAGTAGGACTTCTTTATTCTTATTAGGATACCCACAAATTCTTTTTTTGTCAAGTTTAACACACAAAAACGCTAAATATTTGCCAAATTTTAGTATGAACATAAAAAAAATGCTTTGTCTTATTCTTATTACGTGTTTAATTTTGAATTTGAGTTTAGCTGCGGAGGGTTTTTCGGTTAAACTTAGGGGAAAACTTGCTCTTGCCGGAATTCTCTCAGGAGTAGCATATCTTACATACACGTTTGTTAAACGCGATATGCATGCTGCGGAAGATTTACAGATACAACTCGGTCCTCCCGAACGTATCATCCAATTTGAACGTGGATTTGACCAGTGGGATGTCCATTACTACCGTGAACATTCGTATTTTTTTCTAAACAACCGCTTTATAAGGAAAAAGACTCAGAAAGCCTTTTTCCTCAATCAAGCATCTCCAGACTTAGCGTTGATGGGACAAGGTTTTTTCCTTCATAGAACAGGACGATCAGATAATCCATTTTCTCTTACTTATAAGCCTTTTTCAATGAACCCCAGGTGGTTGTCACTTTACCCTTTGCATCAACGGCGAGCCCCTCAACCTGTCTCTTTCTATCCTCGTCTGTTGGAAGACGGACGTTTGCCTGTCCTGCTGCAGCGGCACCCGTTTTTGAAGTAACAAAAATTGCATCTAACTTTGTAGCATCTTCACGGACTGCTATGCGCAGAATTGTCTCGCCAGCTTTATCAAACTTCCATTCCCTGTCAAAAGTTCCGGCATCTAACCAGTGATTGATACGGTCCCAGTGCCATATATTTTTTGTGCCGATACTCCATCGGTACTCAGTATTTTTTGTTACCTGAGCATTTTCGTTTGGGTCAGCAGGTTGCCATGTCACCCAGAAAGAATCACTGTTACCATCCCACGCGAAAACATGACCCCATAGTGCATACTTCCCGCTTTCAGGAATGTTGATAATGAATTCTACCCAACCTTTGTCGCCACCACCAGTCAACGGTGCACCTTCCATCCAGACATATTTTCCATCGGATGCCAGTTCATCATCTGCAATAACCATTGGCTCTTGGAGGACATTTGCTAATTCTGCTTCAAGTGCAATTTCAAAATCAGCACCATGTCCCACAGATGTTAACAAAAATACTGGAACTATAAGCATTGAAAAAAGAATACCGTATTTCATTAAAAACTCCTTTCTGTTCAAGATATGTTAGAAAAAGAGGTTGAGATAACCTAAAAGATTGTCTCAACCTATGGCTGCTATCTTTGCGCTTTAATTTTTCCCCACGTTGTTGTGAGTTTATCTTGCGGTTCAACGGGGGTAATTTTATCTTCCGGACCAGGAAAACGCGGGTTGACATCTGCCGCATCTGCAGAGAGGTTGTCGGTGACAAAGACGACATCTAATTTCGCTCCGTCTTCTCGAACAGCAATACGTAGGGTTGTTTCTCCAGCGGGGAGTTCCCATTCTCTGTCAAAGGTTCCACCATCCAACCAGTGATTGATACGGTCCCAGTGCCATGCGTTTTTTGTGCCAATACTCCATCGGTATTCGGTATTTTTCGTTACTTGCGCGTCTTCATCTGGATCGGCAGGTTGCCACGTCACCCAGAACGAGTCGCTGTTGCCATCCCACACAAAGACATGAGCCCACAATGCATAGGTGCCTGCTTTTGGGATATTGATTACGTATTCTGCCCAACCTTTGTCGCCACCACCCGTTAAAGGTTCACCTTCCATCCAGATATATCTTTCGCCAGACGCTTCACCATCTTCGGCAACTACCATCGGTGCTTCAAGTGTGTTTGCCATTTCAGCCTCAATTGCCCGATCATAACTGTAACTGATACCATTTGCCAGTAGTAAACCGACTATAAAAAGCATAGAAAAAAACAACATATTGTAACGCATAAATATCTCCTTTATATTTTAAATTCGGCACAAAATATGTGCCACTTGTTTGCCGTCATTTCATATAGACGGCGATCCTATTGGGCTTTAAGTTTGCCCCATTGTTGATATTGCAAAGGCGACGGTTCTATTGATAACATGGTAGAACTACGCTGCCATTTTGGTTGTGCTGCCCAAGCACCGTTGTCAATTAGCTCACGGCGTTCGCTTCCGTCAGCATTCATCAGATGGATAACCCATCTCCCATCCTGTTCAGATTGAAAAGCGATCATGCTGCCATCCTGCGACCACGCTGCGACCGCTTCGTCTATTGGCGTATCAGTGAGTGGTTTTTTGTTACCACCATCCGCAGCATCCATTAGGTAAAGGTCAAAGTCTGCTTGATCAACGCCCTGTCGCATTGAGGAATACACAATATGTTTCCCATCAGGCGACCACGTAGGATATGTATCCATCAAAGGTTGATGTGTTAATCGTTGTTCCTTACGGGTCGTTATGTTAATGGTGTAGATGTCCCAATTCAACTGACGTTTTGAGTGGAAAACCAAACTGTTTCCATCAGGTGACCAAGACGGAATCTCATCTTCAAACGAGTTTGCAGTAAGGTTTTTCACAATGCCACCTTCCAATACTAAAATATAAATATCAAAATGACCTTTGCGATTTGAGATAAAAGCAAGGTGTTTACCATCTGGTGACCAAGAAGGTGCTTTATCTGTTGCCGGGTGGTATGTCAACCTTCTCTGATGCGTGCCATCAGAGTGCATCACATAAATTTCGTGATTGTCATCGCGCTGTGAGAAAAAAGCAATCTCTGTTCCGTCTGGCGACCACATTGGATAGTAATCCGCTGCAGGGTTAAGCGTCAGATTCACAGGTAACTTTCCGAGAGAATCTGTCAAATAAATCTCCCAATTTCCACTGATATCCGAAGCAAACGCAATTGGCACAGCATGTGGTTGGCTGCATGCACTCTCTGTCCTAAATAAGAGTGCCAACATCAGAAAAAATACAATCAATATGCTAATAGGATTCGCATTTTTTGTCAATATTTTATTTTGCATTTGCAGGGTTATTTAATCTGGTTTTTAATTCGTTTTAGTTGTAAAGTCGCGATTCGGAGATCGCTCCTACCGAAGAAAGCCCGTGATCAGAATTCAGCAATTATCGGAGAATTAAATGGCTATGTTGAATTCAGTATATCAGAATTTACCATCGCGCACCTCAAAATGGGTCGGTTTTTGCAGTGTCCTCCCACCTATCCGAACCCATTCTGCCACCCACTCAATCATCTGACCTAAAGGCACGCACGGATACCCAAACAATTGGTGACATAGCGAAGCATTGCTCAGCAGTGCTGTTTCTGCCTCTTCTCCCTCAAAACGGACAGGTTTCTTAAGAATTTCACCGAAACGTATCGCTGTGTATCTTATAGAAACAGTCTCCGGTCCCGTCACGTTTAGTGTTAAAGGTGGACTTTGGCAGTGTGTGAAAGAACGTAATGCTATAGCGTTTGCATCTCTTTGCCATATTACATTTACATTTCCCATCTCAAGAGATATAGGTTCTCCAGTGTAAACTTTTTGTGCTATATCAAGTAGTATTCCATATCGGAGTTCAATTGCGTAATTCAATCGGAGAATCGCCATCGGTGTTCCGAATTGTTCCGAGAAATAGCAACATATCCGCTCCCTACCGAGACACGATTGGGCATATTCACCTATTGGCGCAACGGTGGAACTTTCTGTCGCACCGCCCTGTGAAATAGGTGTCAACGGATTGACATTGCCTGTTGAAAAGATAACCAATCGGGAGTCCCGAAACTTTTCTGCAACACGTCCCGGCATGTAAGTGTTTAACGCCCATGTCAAATCCTCGTTCCCGGTTGCACCGAATTTCCTACCTGCCATAAAAACCACATTTTGAACATTGGGTAGGTTTTGTAGGTTGTTTTCCGAAAGTAGGTCCGCGACAATTGTTTCAACCCCGACTTCATGCAGGAATTCCTGTATACCGGGATTTGAAAAACGGGATACACCGATAACCTTTTTAGCGACACCCGCACAATCAATAGCACGTTTTGCCAGTTTTGAAAGCGACGGTCCCATCTTCCCACCAACACCAAGAATAAGGATATCACCCTCTAAAGAATCGATTGCCGATATTACCTCGGTTGTTGGTTCTGATAGATATGATTCTAACTGAGATTCCGTTTTTATCAAAGCGATATAAAGTTAAGTGGTTAAATTTCTGAAAGCGGTTAAAACAATCAACAATATAACACATCGTATCAACATGATTAATTATTGTCAAGGAAAAGGCAGAGTTATCAGGGTTATTTAGTTTTAAGAATTATCGGCTAATAGTTTATACTGAGAGTTTATATTGTAGGTCGGGTTGAGTTTCGCTTCGCCCTTCCCGATCTACACATTGAATTAGGACGTTTGCACGTCACATTTAGGACGTTTGCACGTCACTTTTAGGACGTTACACGTCACATTTAGGACGTTTTGCACGTCACAGTGACGTGCAAGAAGTCAAGCGGTACAAGGAATGTGACGTGATTTTCAGCTTTTTTTAGTTCAGGTGTGAAACCCACTTATTGCTTTAGCGTCAAGTATCTGGTGCGTTCGCGTTGACAGTCGGCATATCAACTGTAGCGGTTGATTCGGATTCATCTTCTTTCTTTGGCAGATTCTTAATTGCACCAAACATATCTGGATGGAGATTTATAACATATCTGAGATCAATTATCTCGTTTTGTCCGGGTGGGTCGATTACCTCAAACACATGAGGTTCAATTTCTTTTACTTTGACAATTTCGCGTATCTCTTCTTGTCCGGATAGTGTGATTTTCTCCATAACACCGGGTTCTATTTCACTAACATATAGAATTTCGTTTGTCTTGTTTTGCTCATGTGAGTTGGCTTGCGGCCTTGAAGTGTTGCTGTCTTGCTTGGCTTGTGCCATGCGAACGCTGCTGTCGTATCCTTTATGCGTGATATTCCAGCGCCGCATCAGCGGATTTACGATAGCAGTAAGTTGCTTGAGGAGATTAAGTTTTTCAACATACGTGGGACTCCCCTCATATTCAGGTTCTTGCATGAGGATGATGAATTCATCCAACATTATGTCATATAGGTTGAGGAGGCGATTGATAGTGCGCTTGTTATCTTCTTCGGCGCGCGTATCAAGTTCTGATATGTTAGGTTTTTCTTTTTCTTTCATACCCTATATTCTATCTGATAATGGGGCAGATTTTGTAAGTAATCAGTGATTAGAACAATAGATATCCAATAAATATCCAATAGGTTTGCAAAAAAGGTGGGTTTGAAAGAAAATCGGGGTTGGAAAGCCAGATATTGTGAGATTTAATCAGAAAAATCGGGGTTTAAACCCGCCAAATGCCAAAATCGCATTGGCGTTGATTCACTCCAACAAGAAGAAATATCCTTAAGTTGACACCTAATGAGTTCTTGGCAAAATTAAACTATAGGTGTCAATTTAAGAATATGAATCGGTTTTTTAGAAGTTAAGTGTTGTGTTGTTTGAGCCAAGATTCACAGGATTTCCAGGATTGTGCGTCTCTGCACAAATTAGGAGGGAACACCTATTCCCGGCGTGGTCTCGATTGGCAATCGCTCCTACCGCTGCGTTTCTAAGTCAACATCGTCAAGGGTTGCAGCATTGTACACCTGTTCAAAGAGTGTGTCAAGGCGTGAAAGGTCATTGATCTCAGTAATCTGCTTGATGACAACAGCGTCTGAAACATCGGGGAACTGTAAACGCAGTAATGTGAGGATAGAATCCTGTTTTGCCCGGATCTCACCTTCAACTTTTCCTTCAACTTTTCCCTGTTCAATGCCTTCAACTTTTCCCTGTTCAATGCCTTCAACTTTTCCCTGTTCAATAAGCACTTCTGCACTTGTCAAGACCATGTTTCTAACCTCCTCGTTGTGTGTGTATGTGTTCACCAATTCTAATAAATCGTGGCGTTCATTTTCGGGTCGTCTAAAAAATATAAGATGACACAAATAGAGTATCGCATTGCGATATTGTGCTGCATCTATCGGTTCTAACTGCTGAATATGTGATAGTGCTCTCTGTAGTGCGTCGAGCATCACATTTTTATCAGCGTGTTCCTGTTGTAGCACGGTAAGCAACCATCCGAGCGGATGATCTGTTTTTGTCAAATCTGCTGTATCGGTATCCTTGACACCGAGAAAAAGCGTCTCAAATGATGGGACAAACCTTTCCAATATAGTTGGCATTTCCATAGATGTCGTCAGCGATAGTGGTGTGTGCCACTTTTGCGATCCCGTGTAATACACGATGGGCAGGATAGGACGCAACCACCATTCGCTTCTCGGCACTTTTGCGGATTCTAAATCGCGCCGCTGTTCGTCCCATATCTGACACATATAGAACAGCAACCGAAATGCCATCAACGGGTCAACTGTGGATTGATGTTCAAGCAGGATATAGATCAGCAACTCCTCTGTGTCTTCTCCCGTTTTGAACGGCACACTGAACACTATGTCGGATTCCAACTCTCGCAGTGTCCCAGTAATAAAACTCCTATTCAACTCTACAAGTTTCTCAAAATCAAGGTAGTCAACAAGTTCGCTTGCGACGATCTCCACTAAACCGCGCACATTCTCTTTCTCTTTGAATAACCACCGAGCATTCCTGTCGGCAAAGTGCGAAATAGGATGCTTGAAAAGATCCCGTATCTCTTGCGTCAATGTATCCTGTGTGTCTGCTTCTCTCGGCATCATCCCTCCGAACACGTGAACTATAGCGTATAGTGTAACATAATTGAAGCACCATGTCAAGTTGTGTTCTGCCTGAACCAGGCTTCACAGATTTTAGGATTGTGTGTATCCACACAATTAAGGATCGCCCTGAAAACTCTATAATCCGGGAATGCCTTTGTAATGCTGCATGATTCATATTTGTGTGAAAAAAGAAATTGACAAACTTAATAGTTTTTTGTAAAATTGAAACTATGAATACAATAGAATTGACCAAAACACTCATCGGATATGACACAGTAAGCCCTAAAAGCAATGTTGAGGTAATGGACTTCCTTACTGAAACGTTGGAATCTGTCGGATGCGAAGTTGAACGGGTTGAATATAACGATCCAGCAGGCACGTTAAAAGTTAATCTGATTGGTCGTAAAGGACAGAATACAGGTGAGCGTGGACTTGCCCTTCTCGGACACATTGATACCGTACCTGCTATCGGTTGGTCAGAAAATCCTTTTGAGGCGCGGATTGTCGGGGACAAGATGTATGGACGCGGCAGCTGCGATATGAAAGGAAGTGTCGCCTGTATGATTGAGGTCGCGTCTCGATACGATGCCTCTGAACTCCATGCCCCGCTCTATGTGGTGATTACGGCTGATGAAGAAGTGGGTTATTTCGGTGCACGTGCTGTTGCCGAAAAATCGGAGATGTTTAAACAACATGGGTTTCCGCAATACGGAGTTGTCGGTGAACCGACCGAACTGAAGGCTGTTTATGCACATAAAGGGGCAGTTAGATTTTCTGTCACAGCACACGGGCGCGCAGCACATAGCAGCACAGGTGAAGGAGATAATGCGAACCTTAAACTTATTCCGTTTCTTTCAGAAATGCGGGAAATACATCAGGAATTGACAACCGATACGCAATACTACAATTCTGAATTCACTCCTCCTTTTACAGACTGGAATATTACTATAAGTGATGGAGAATGCACGGCAAATATCACTGCACCGCGAAGCGTATGTACTATTAATTACCGTCCGATGCCGGGTGATGATCCGCGGGTATGGATAGATCGGGGACGCGATGCTGCGGAAAAATATGGATTGGAGTTTGACCTATTCATCAATGCTGGTCCTGTGCGTACTCCACCCGATGCTGACATCATCCAAGCAGCACTTGAAATTACTGGAGACACGAAACCGCATACTGTT
>JAPPMR010000806.1 GCA_028818995.1 Candidatus Poribacteria bacterium
GAGGGCTTCCGCAGAGTGCGGCGAGATAGTCCCTCAATCGCTGACGAGTTAGAGCGTTACTTCGCTGAGACTCAGAGACCACCTAAAAGGCAGGGGCCGCCACAAAGACCTGCGCCGCCAAAGCCACCAGAAACAGCACTGCCTCAACCTGAAGCACCATAAATGAAAAAGTGGATAATTTTCATTATCATAGCATTTTTCATCGTTGCTGCTGCGGTATCCTTGTATCTTCCCGCGACCTCGGTGAACGTACCTGATTCCAGTTGCAGCACGCCTGAATTACCTACCGCGGAAAAATTCCAGTGGGTCCAGCATTGGGATCAACTTGACCTCGCCGCAATCCAAAGAGACTATCAACCGTACACCGTAGCGGAAATGCGCGAAATGTGGGAGGCAAAGCTGCTCGCGAAGTATGGTGGTGCTGAAAGACTAAAGCAGGCAATAGGAGAGGCGGATCATGTTTATCCTCAGGATATGTACCTTGCACGTATGCTTGAATTGGGTAGACCTTTTGTTGATTTTTCGGACTATGAAGATGCCCTTACAGATCAACGGATACGTTTGTTTTCTACGTGGGTATATTGGAATACCATGCGTGTTGCAGAAAGGTCAACATATCTTGAACAGCGCGGGTTGCTCCCGGGGACAGCATGGGAGACGTACGAGGAAATGCTGCTAAAGAATGACGTTGTGGACAGTATCAATTTTTGGCGTTCAAAAGAACTTGATCCTTACATAAAGGGGACAACCGAAGTGTTGAGGCATAAATGAAACCGAACACTATCGTAAAGCACGTCGGGGCCGCTGCACTGCTCCTAATTCTTCTATTTGTGGGTGCGCGGATACGTGGACAAGGTCTCTCCAACATTCCCACCGGTCAGTTTGCTTCTAACGACGCGCTTCTCTTTTACGCGCAAGCGAGGACGATTGTCAAGGATGGAACTTTACCAAAAGTTGATATGCATCGTTGGGTGCCGCTCGGTAGAGATTTAAGAGAGACACTGCAGGGTTACCCTTACGCTATTGCTTACGCATCCAAGTTAATAAGGATATTCTCTCCAAACGTTACGGTCTATCAGGTGCAGCTTCTTGCGCCGACTGCCTGCTTTCTCATCGGCATGGCAGTATTGTGCCTTTTCCTCTATATCCGTTTTGGCTTTGGTGTAGCAGCCATCGCTGGTACGCTTTTGGTTATCATGCCCGGTAGCATTGAACGGAGTGCCGCAGGGTTCGGCGATAGAGACGGTTGGTGCTGGATGCTCGGCACCCTGGCAGTCACGACCTATCTATGGAAGGAAGACATAACAAGCAAATGGACTCGGTCCCTCTGTACAGTCCTGTCAGGTTTATTCGTGTTCCTCGGTGGGTTAAGTTGGGAGGGGTTTGGCGGTTTTGTCCTCGCAATTGTAGTAGTGGAACTCTGGCGTTTTCTTACAACGGATGCTGAGGAACGTTTATGGGAGTATGTGTTGTGGGTACTAATGTTTGTTCCGTTACTCTACCTTGTTTCACCCGCCTATCACCGTGGGGGAGGTTTTACCAGCCATGTAGCAGCATTTCTACTTTTTCCACCCCTCGTTATGCTGTTGCTTCGTACGTTTCGGTATTTTCTCACTCGCGGACAGCATTCAGTTTCTAAATTTGTTGAAGAGCAGATCTCCGCACGTGCTGTCTCACTCGTTTTTTGTGCCGTGTGTCTTTTCATCGGCATCGCCTATCTTGCACTTCAACGTGAAACGTTTGTGCAAAGCATTGTGCCTTTCAGCGGTGCCGCTGTGATGAAGGACGTGGGCGAACTAAAATCACCACATGATATTTTCTGGTACGGTCGTTATGGGCATGTAATGCTTATTGCAAGTCTTTGTCTCATTGTGGGTTGCATCAGGATCTGGGGTGCGAAAGCACTTATCCTCGCTTTCACGGTTTCACTGTTCACGGCTGCAACCTTTTTGCGGCAGTATTTATACTATACGTTGTCCCCTGTCATCTGTGAATATCTTTTTTATAGTGCAGTAGTGTTCACACCGATTGCTGCGTTAGGTGTAGCAGCACTTCGTCCTGAACCGGTCAAACATGAATATATCTATGTCGCTTTTGGATTTTGGCTGCTCCTCTGGCTTGGGCTTTCACGCGATGCGCTCCGCTACGATTTCTTTATCGGCGTGCCGCTCGCGTGCTTTGCAGCTATTGGTATCCAATTCGGCACAACGCGGATCAGTCAACACATCGCAAAATTCAGAAAAGAGAAAAGCATGCAAGAAAACATCGTGCAAGCGAATTCCAAAGAAGAAGGAAAGGGTGAGAGAAAACATCAGGTGACTCAGCTGCCAATCTTTACACTACAAGGATGGACAAAGGCAGGCATAACGTTTGTGTGTGTCGCTCTCATTCTATTTTGGGAACCACCTGGCGATAAACCGCTTCCAGGGCTTGCGCAAAGAGGATACGCAACGCAGATAGCACCCGAGCATGTATTCCCCGGTAAAAATACCCCTATGGCAAACGCGTGTCAATGGCTTAGTGAACATCTCCCAACAGATAAAGTCATTGCGGCACCATGGAGTTACGGGCACATGCTAAATGTTCTTGGCAGTGTCAAAACCGTTATTGATCCAGACCATTTCATTATGCATTGGATAGACCTCTATGAAAAACATGTTTCTGCTGCAACATCGGAACATGAAGCATTAGAATTTCTCAAAACACACCACGTGACTCACCTGCTCCTCAGCGAAAATGATGTATTTTATATTGCATCGCAACGGACACACGTTGATGAACAGCCTGATCATCCGCTTTATATGGTGCCGCTTGTGCCTCGCGCACCCATCGGCAGCGCACACTATCACATGGTGCCAGCACACAAAAACACGCCTATTAACTTTGTTGAGATTGATTTTCATCACAAACCTGCTACTGTCACTGCCCGCCTCAAAAACGGCAAAACGGTTAAACTGCCGTATATCAAGTCCGATGGCAGCGTCCAATCACCTCATACTGAACCTGACCACCAAACGGAACATGACCACACAGAAGAATCCGACAACAAAAACGGTGGCATCCTCCATCTATTTGACTCAAAAACGCAGCGGGAGGTTGTCCACTACCTCTCGCCACACAGTTGGAACAGTCTTGCAGTCAAATTATTTTTTCGAGATGAACACAGTAAAGCGTTCGTTCATGTTTATCCTGAACAAAAGACCGCATCCGCTAAAGTCAAAATCTGGAAGATTCATTACCCGCCTGACATAGAAGAAAATTCGAAATATCTTGCAAAATCCCCGAAGAAGAAAGAGAAATGATACACATTTTGAAACGCGTCTGTATCTTCGGCATTGCAGTTCTCTGTTGTCTTGCACTCACGCATGCAACGTTGCACCGTTTTCAGAAGCCGATTCCTAAAAAAGTGTATATAGCACCCAAAATTGAACACAAAAAGTCTGTCCGAAGAAATGAAAAATTGTACGCACACCTTAAACCGAAACCTGTTGACCATGAGGCACTCTTTCTTCAGACAATTATTGAAAATAACCTTTTTGCACCGCTCGGATATAAACCGAAAAAACCTACTCCCACCTATCGTCTTATCGGCACTAAAATTCCGATAGGCAGAGAAATAGAAGCGACTGCTATCTTACAGGAGACAACGCAAAATGCAACCATCCGTATTGTCTCCATCGGTACGAAACTCGGTGAGGACACTGTTGTCGCGGACATCCAACCGAAACATGTGATCCTCAAAAAAGGGAAGCTGCGGACATCTCTTCGGCTTATCACAACCCAGTTCCTAAAACCATCCCGAACACGTAGATAGTGCTAAGTATAGGTTCTCCACAACCACATTTTACTATAACCGAATTCCAAATATCGTTTGAATACCTTATCCGATTATGATAAAATGTAGTTTATAGCATTCCATTCTACCATTATTTTTAAGGAGAATCACATTGCAATCCAAATTCCAAGAACTTAAAACTCGTCTGATTGAAGTAAATGATATACAATCCGCATCTGGACTTTTGCACTGGGACCAATCAACTTATATGCCACCTGGTGGCGCTGCAGCACGTGCTCGGCAAACCGCCACACTTAGTCGTCTGGCACACGAAAAGTTCACGGATCCTGCCATCGGAAAACTACTTGATACGCTAATACCTTATGGAGAGAGCCTCGGTTACGATTCCGACGAGGCAGGTTTGCTTCGTGTCACCAGAAGAAAATATGAACGTGCGATAAAAATTCCAGCAGAATTCATGGCAGAGGTCACAACCCACACATCAGAATCATATCAAGTTTGGACAGAGGCACGTCCTGCGAATGATTTTGAGAGGGTGCGTCCTTATCTTGAAAAAACGCTTACGTATAGCCGTCAATCCGCCAATTTCTTCCCAGGATACGATCATATCGCTGATCCACTGATTGAACCGAGAGATTACGGTATGAAGGCAGCAGATGTCAGACGCGTTTTTGGTGAGCTGCGTAAAGAACTTGTCCCAATTGCATCAGCTATCACATCACAAAATCCTGCCGATGATTCATGTCTGCATAAACATTATCCAGAAGCGAAACAGTTGGAATTCGGGATGGAAGTTGCCAAAAAGTTCGGCTATGACCTCAATCGTGGACGGCAAGATAAAACACACCATCCGTTTATGACAAAGTTTTCGTTGGGAGACGTTCGGATTACGACCCGCTCGAAAGAAGACAGTCTGGGTGAAGCGTTGTTCTGCACAATGCATGAAACTGGACATGCTCTTTATGAACAGGGAATTTGTATGGAATTTGAAGGCACACCGCTGGCACGCGGCACCTCCGCAGGTGTTCATGAGAGCCAGTCACGGCTTTGGGAAAATATCGTTGGACGGAGCAAGGGGTTTTGGAAATGCTTCTATCCACAACTTCAAAACACCTTCCCTGATCAACTCAATTCTGTCCCTCTTGAGACATTCCATCGGGCAATAAATAAGGTGGAACGTTCGCTCATCCGCACTGAAGCAGATGAGGTTACCTACAACCTACACGTGATGTTACGTTTTGATTTTGAATTAGCACTGTTAGAAGGTGAAATGGAAATAAAAGACTTACCTAACGCTTGGCGCGAACGATTTGAATCAGATTTCGGTATTGTGCCACCAGATGACAAAGACGGTGTTATGCAAGATGTTCACTGGTATTTTGGACTCATCGGTGGTTCATTCCAAGGATACACATTAGGCAATATCTTGGGAGCGCAATTCTTCTCATCTGCACTTGAAGCACACCCTGAAATCACGACTGAAATTGAAACAGGGGAATTCAACACGCTGCACAATTGGTTGAAAGATAAAGTTTACCAACACGGGTCAAAATACACAGCACCTGAAATTATTGAACGTGCAACGGGTAAACCTATGACGATCGCGCCTTATATTGACTATCTACGAACAAAGTATGGTGAATTGTACACATTAAATTAAAAATGCGGACAGCTACTATTTTGTGTCCATCCAATTTTCTTGTCGTAGGTCGGGTAGAGCGAAGTGAAACCCGACATGTGTGCTGATAAACTAACTTTGTCGGGTTTCGCAAGCTCTACCCGACCTACAATATTGTGGTTCCCTATGATAATTCGGCACATTCTGTTTTCCTCTTTTCTTTTTATCTTTCTTTTTGGATGTGGGGCAGTAAAGTTAACTGATATTCCGAAAAGTAGTTCTGCACTTCAACTTACAAATAAACAGAAGCAGATAATTCAGCCTAAACTGAAACTTATCCGTGACATTATTGATGATTACGATTTTGAGAGGAGGGAATTGGAGGGGGATCTGCGGGAATATCGCGCTATCGCAAGTGATAGGAGACTTTACCGCTACGATGGTGGACTAAGCACAGCACAAAGGCAACGGAATCTTACCCAAATTCGAACCAAAGTGAGGAAATTCCTTTCACAAAGAAGTACATCGCTGAAAGAAATCGAAAAGCTCCTACGAGAAATTCACGCTGAACTTACCGCTGAGCAAAGAGTTACTTTCAATGAGTTGAAAATGCCTGAATTAGAGATACCACGTTCGTTAAGACGGGACCCGCATGCTGAGCTACGACGTATTCCAAGGCACTTGATAGGCGTGCATTAACGCCCTCTGGTAGATGCGTTTTGAAAACGCATCTACTTCTATGAAATAAATAACGGTTTAAAACTTTAAGAAAAAATTCGTTGAAAAAAATGGTCTAAAAACGCATCCGCATCAACTTGGACATAGACACTTGCATTAGGTACTGAAATTTGCCGTTCACGCCGCAGGTCAGCGACCGTCATACCGCTTGTCAGATTACCTTCAGTTTCAACTTGTACATACGCTTCAACACTTTCAAAATAGTTCGGATGTGTTAACATACCGATGGGTAATGCATCGTGGATGTGTAATCCGTAGAAACCTACGTGTTCACGGTAAAATTCCATACATGCTTGTGTTGATTCTTTCAAAAAACTGGAAATTTTATCGGATCGCCCTTCAATTTCGGCATCAAGTCGTTCTCCCGTTAAGGCTACTTGATGTGTTACATCCAAGGGGGCGATGTGAACAGGAATCTCAGAATTGAAAACTTCATGCGCTGCATGCGGGTCTACAAAGACGTTGAATTCTGCATTTGTGGTAACATTGCCATATTCGCTAAAGACACCACCCATCAAAACAATGCGATGGAGTTTCCGCATCCGTTCTACATCTTTTTGGATTGCCTTTGAAATATTTGTTAAGGGACCCAAGGCGACAACAACCAATTCATCCGGATAACAGTCTATCATTTCAAATATCAAGTCAACACCAGAGAGTGTTGAAATATCACAGTTTGCTAACGGATAACGCGGACTTCCATCGGGGTTGCGCAGCTTACTGATATTGCCCAATCCATCTGCACCGTGCACATGTTCTGCCTTCACAAGTGGTTTTACAAGCGGTTGTGCCTCACCTTGTGCAATAATAGGAAATTTAGATAATTCAAGGACACCTAAAATCACCAACAAATTCTGCGTTGCCTGTTCAACGTGAACATTTCCACTGACGGTTGTTATTGCTTCCACTCTTAATTCTGGTGATTTCATCGAGAGAAGGATTGCCAACGCGTCGTCTACACCTGGGTCTGTATCTATTAGAATTCTATGCATTGTTTCATTCCATCTTTTAATATGCTAAAAAGTCTACACCATTTTACACCTAAAAAAGGTATTTGTCCAATTTTCCGTTTTATTCTATCTGAATCGCGGATTTTCACGGATTACACCAAATCAACGGTATGAATGCCATTTAGACATTCCCCGGATTACGCGGATTAGAAGATGTCGCGACCAGGAGGTCGCTCCTACAAAGAAGTATCTGATACAAAACACAGTGGTTTATGCAAGATAAATGTCATAATGACAGAAAGCACATCTTGACATTTCGAATTTAACAATATGCTGAAAACTTTACACACCAATATTCTTTCACACATTACCTTAATGTGTTTTGTTTACTTTCTATTTGCCTGCGTCCCTACCAAAGCACAAGTTAACATCTTCACAGGCGAAACGATGAAAAAGATACAGTTGGAACCGGGATGGTACAACAGTATCAACCTTGATTTAGCATACCGTAGTGGGAATACGGAACTACTTACACTGAGAACCCGATTTCGTTCCGATTATCTATCCAAATTATATCACGGTTTTGTTTTTGGCAGCCTTCAGCAAGGCAGAAAGAACGGGGAGTTTTTCACCAACAAAGGTATGGCACACGGACGCATAATTCGGAATCTTACAGACCACATCTTGATTGAATCCTTCGTACAGAAACAATATAATGAATCAATTCTACTTAATGACCGAAATTTAATAGGCGGTGGTGTCCGTTTCGCTGTCCGTTCATCTAAATCACGATTTAATTTCTATTTAGGTACTGGGGCAATGTGGGAACACGAAAGTATTAATGACAAGGTCGCAGACGCAATTACAACCCGAATTGTTCGTTCAACCAACTACATTAATTGGACAGTGCAGCTGGATGAACGTATATCCACGAGCGCAACAGGATATTATCAGGTGCATGTGAAGCGTCCGAAAGATTATCGTATTTTGTTTGAGGGAAGCGTTATGTTTCGCCTCACGACGAAATTGTCATTTCCATTTCGCGTAAATTTCCGTTATGATAACGAACCTCCTATCGGTATCCAAAAACATGATATGGAAATTTTTAACGGGTTAAGTTATACTTTCTAAAAAGCACAGTCTTAATATATTGTAAGGAGTTCTCTCATGAAATTATTATGTTATACAACTGCGGTAATTGTTTGCTTAGGTTTGTGCATTTTGACTATATCTGACATCGCTTGGACAGATGGTCATCTCCAGATTATGGAGAAAGAGGAGAAAATTGTTCTGAAGGGGCAAATATCCAAAGCACTTGGTGAATACGATTCCCATCTGAAAGGAGCAGTTGAATACCTTTTTTGTGGTCCTAACGGAAAAGAATATGAAAGTATCATCGTTGTTGATGCAAGTGCGAAAGAAATTTACGAAGCGATGAACAAACTCGGTGTTAAGCCCGGAAACCCTGTTGACCAAGACGAAGAAACGGAGGAAAAAATTCTTGCTAAAGGTCCCACCGTTATTATCAATGTTGAGTGGGAAGAAGATAAAAAGACAAAAAGAGTTCGGGGTGAAGACCTGCTATACAATGTTAAAACCAAAAAATCTATGAAACATGTTGCTTGGATTTATACAGGTTCACGAATGATATACGATCTTGATAGCGAGGATGAAGACGCAATGATTCCGTTAGCATTTTCCAGCAACGATATTGCTGCCCTAAATCATGCTGACCCAAGCACTTTGTTTATTAACCCTTTACCTGAATCAGAAGAAGAAAATTTGTATAAAAAAAATGACGACTTATTGCCAGAACTGGGAACCCTTGTCAAACTCACGATTGAGGTCAACCGAAAAATGCAGCTATATGTTTTAATTAGTGGTAAGGTACAAGGAGTCTTCTTTCGTAATTTTACGAAAAAGAACGCTAAACAACTCGGAATCAATGGCTATGCCAAGAATTTAGCGAATGGAAAGGTTGAGGTTGTCGCGGAAGGTGATAAGAGGCAGTTAGATGCATTAGTGAAGCTATTACGGCAGGGACCACCTGCAGCAAAAGTTGACGACGTTAAAATTGAGGAACGCGATTTCACTGGTGAATATAAGTCTTTTGATGTCAAGCGTTGAGTTATGAAGGAAATATCGCTTCCATTTATTTCAGGAATACTACTTGCGGCGGGGCTATCTACAAGGATGGGACGACCAAAACAGTTGCTT
>JAPPMR010000885.1 GCA_028818995.1 Candidatus Poribacteria bacterium
GTATTGACGGGTCTCAATTTTTTGCTCAAATTGCTCCTGCCGCGTTTCGCACTTCGGCAGGGAGAACTACTTACAATCTATGTTATCCTCTCACTCTCCTCTGCAATTGCAGGGCATGATATGATGCAAACTGTCGTCCCTGTTATTCCAAACGGTTTTTGGTTTGCCACGCCTGAAAATGAGTGGCAACAACTTTTCTGGCGATATTTGCCGAGTTGGATGACGTTGAGTGACTTGTCTGTCTTGCAAGATTTCTACGATGGGGATACAACCTTTTATACTAAAAGATATTTGACTGCATGGTGGGAACCAATTCTATGGTGGACCTTGTTTCTGTCAGTTGTGATCTGGGTGATGATTTGCATCGATCTGCTTTTGCGGAAACAGTGGATTGAACGGGAACGGTTGACCTATCCGATTGTACGTCTGCCGATAGAAATGACACACTCGGATGGGAGACTTTTTAAGAATAAAATGTTGTGGGTTGGCTTTGCGATTGCAGGCGGGATTGATCTGATTAACGGTATCCACGCCTTTTTTCCTGCTTTTCCAGAGATTCCAGTTCGCAAGGCAAATCTCGGTATGTACTTCACAGAAAAGCCTTGGGACGCTATGGGGTGGACCCCCATCTATATTTTGTCATTCGGCGTTGGGCTTGCATTTTTAATGCCGTTAGAGATGTCGTTTTCACTTTGGTTTTTCTACCTATTTTGGAAAGGTGAACGTATCTTGGGCAGGGCAATGGGGCTACAAGTATTACCCGGTTTTCCTTATGACGGCCCCCAAGGCGTTGGTGCATATCTTGCTATTGCCTGCTTCGCGCTTTATGGTGGACGCAAACATATTTTTAATGTACTCAGAAGCCTAATAGGCACATTCAAAATGAATAATGTTGTGTCTTCGACTGGGAATCTCACACCTGAGATGCAAGATTCAACAAATTATCGGTGGCCGGTTGCAGGATTAATAGCAGGCATTCTCTTTCTTTTCATTTTTTCAGGTTATGGTGGGATGGCTGTTTGGATGATTGCGTTGTATTTCCTTATCTATTATCTTCTTGCTTTGGGAATTACCCGTGTGCGGGCTGAAGTTGGACCACCAACACATGAGATGTTTGTCGCAAACCCACGGCAGTTTATCTTAGATGCATTTGGTTCACGTAAGATTCCACCACAGAGTCTAACAATGATGTCGCTATATTATGCTTTTAATCGCGGGTATCGTGCGCATCCGATGCCCCATACATTGGAAGGATTTAAACTCGTTGAAGTGGCTAATATGAAGGCGGGGAGAATGGTAATTGCAATGATGTGTGCTGTCTTTTTCGGCATTCTCGCCTCGTTTTGGTCATATCTGGTTGTGTCCTACGATATAGGTGCAAATCCGGGGTTGGCGAACGGCGGTTATAACAGGTTGCGTACTTGGCTTTATTATCCGAGTGAAACGAATGTACCTGCCGTAGCATTTATGGGTGTAGGATTTCTTTTTACAGGGTTGCTATGGTGGCTCCGCACCCGTTTTCCGATGTTTCCGTTTCATCCAACTGGCTACGCTGTGGCGAGCAGCATGTGGACATTTGGTTGGCTATGGTTTTCTGTGTTCATTAGTTGGGGCATCAAAAACCTGATCTTAAGGTTTGGTGGTATCAGTCTTTACCATCGTGTATTGCCTCTATTCTTGGGGCTTATTTTAGGTGAATTTATTGTCGGTGGAACGTGGGTACTGATTCGACTGATCTGGGGTGTGTCTGTTTATTCATTTTACCGTTGACACAGTCCTACTCCAGGGTTGCACACCTACAAGAAGTGATCGGTTTATAAAAGTTTATGCAATCAACAACTTATGACATAAATTAAGGTGTTATATAACCTACTTAGGTATATAGCACCTTTTGAAGTGCCATCGATTTTCAGACTATAATTTTGGAAAGTTAAGACAAGTTTTTCGTTCAAATTCATAAGGTGTTATAGTAAAATCCGAAAATATGTTCACATTTCAATGAACAACAATCCCTACACCATCACCGCTGGCGAGGTTTCCTAACCTCGCTAATGTAAAGGTAATTATGGATTTTACTATAAATATCCTAATGCCGAATGAGGTCGTTTTTTAGTTGGCATCAACTCAGCAATGTCAAGGCTTTTTTGAATGTCCAATGCAAAAGTCAATTTGCCAACAAGTTGTTCAAGTTGAGCAATCCGCTCTTGTGACGCATCCGTCTGCTTATCAGCGGGTTCAAAGAAGGTTGCCGCATTTTCAAGAAGTTGTCGCTTCCACTTTGAAAGTTGTTCATCGCTGAGGTTATGTCGCCGACACACTTCTGCTTGGGAACTTTCACTGCTGAGAGCCTCAAGAACAACTTCGGCTTTAAACGCGGGAGTGAAGTTTCTTCGTTTTCGTTTCGCCATCGGATACTCCTTTCAAGTAGATGGATATTATACCATAATCTTGTTTTAGAGAGCGGCCCGAATTTCCGGTAGCAGTACACTAACTTGATGAACATTTGGTTTTCTATTGACAACATTCAGGTGAGATGCTAATATATCCTATCGTATTTAATAATGCAATTATATTCGTGTTGCGTAAATTAAAGAGGTAAATTTAAAATGAGCACAGGGAACCGGACATGGAAACGCCGCCTGACCAAGGTGTTAACTATTTTGCTGATATTCATGGTTTGCCTTTCTATTTTCCAATGGTTTATCATTGCTGCACTTTTCGAATTTGGTGCGGAGACGTTGAAGGATGCTATGGTTAGACAAGCACCGGAAGGTGTAAATCGCAATGACATAATAAATACATTTGAAAGAGTTAAAAGCGCGGCACAGCGAATACCATTTAGTTTTATCACAGGAAAAATCAACCTTCGTAAAATTAAAGCTGCAGGTGAATACGCTATTGAAGCGAACGACGATGAGACCTGGAACGCGGAGGAAATCAATACCCTCCTGAGGATGCTCAATGCTGCTGTAGGATATAAAGAAGAATTGAGTAATTGATATCAATGCTATTAACACCGCCTTATGAAAAATTTGCCTACGCTTATGACCGGATGATGAAAAACGTCAACTATCCACGATGGAGCGATTATATAGAATCACTTTTTAAAATGTACGGTTGTGAACCACGGAATATCCTTGATTTAGCGTGCGGAACGGGAGCATTAAGCGTTTTGTTAGCATCAAAAGGATATCTTGTGACCGGGATAGATAGGGCAAAAGGAATGCTGAACATTGCTCGTGAAAAAGCCAAAGATCAAAATTTACAAATCACATTCCATCAAGGAAATATGCTTAATTTCCGGTTAGATCAGCAGTTTGATGCGATCCTTTGTACCTATGACAGCATAAATTATGCAGACAACGAAAATGAATTAAGTGGTATGTTTGAAACTGTGTCTAAACATCTCGTGCAGGATGGATTATTTATCTTTGATGTCACGACTGAACGGAATATAGTAGAGCATTTTCACAACAAAACATTTTCTGAAAACCACGAAGATTATTCCTACATTTGGAAGAATAATTATCTCTATCACACCAAAATGTGCCGCACCTTCCTAACTTTTTTTATACGTGAAGGCGAGTTGTTTAGACGTTATGAAGAGATTCACAAACAACGAATTTATGAGGTAGATACGGTCAATAAATTACTCAAAGCAGCTGGCTACAAAATGCTAAGTGCTTATGATATGTATACCTTCAATAAGTGGACTCGCACTTCAGATCGAATCAACTTCACTGCCCAATTGATATAAATAGCGTCGTTGAAATTGTTGTTATACCAAACTCAATTACAAACCCTGTGCGATAAGGTCTCCGACTTCTTCAGTAGTATATCCCATTCTTCCAGCCCCGAGATCTTTAATTTTTCCGCTTGCCAGTAGATCACTAATAGATTTTTCCACTTTTACAGCTGCGTCAGCATGCCCAAGGTGATCCAGCATCATGCCTGCTGCACCGACAGCGGCAATTGGGTTAATCTGATTTTTTCCCGTATAACGCGGTGCTGAACCGTGGATCGGTTCAAACATAGCAACACTTTCTGGATTCAAGTTGCCTGATGCTGCAACACCCATACCGCCTTGAATCATCGCGCCAAGGTCAGTGATGATGTCTCCAAACATATTACAGGTTACAATCACATCAAACCATTCTGGATTTTTAACCATCCACATCGTTGTCGCATCTACGAATGCGTATTCTTTTTTTATATCTGGATAATCTTCCCCTACTTCGTCGAAGACGCGTCGCCACAAGTCATGTGCGTAGGTAAGTACGTTTGCTTTATCGCATGAGGTTAAGGTATTCGTCTTGTTGCGTTTTCGGGTGAGTTCATACGCATAGCGGACACATCGTTCCACGCCTTTATAGGTGTTAATCATCTCTTGGATTGCAACTTCATCCCGTGTGCCCCGTTTCAAATAGCCACCGATCCCGGAGTATAAGCCTTCAGTATTTTCACGAACAATGATGAAGTCGATATCTTCTGGACCTTTGTCCTTCAACGGTGTTGGCACACCGGGATATAGTTTTACAGGACGCAGGTTAATATAGAGATCAAGTTCAAACCGGACCTTTAATAAAATCCCTTTCTCTAATATACCGGGTTTGACATCGGGGTGTCCAATCGCACCGAGATAAATCGCATCAAGTTCACGCAGTTCTTCAAGCACTGAATCTGGTAGTACTTCGCCTGTTTCCAAATATCGGTCTCCACCGACATCGTACTCAACAGTTTCGTATTTAATTCCTTCTTGTGCAGCTGCTGCCCCGAAGACTTTCATTGCTTCACGCGTTACTTCGGGGCCAATTCCGTCTCCTGGAATGAGACCGATCTTGTACATCAATTTCCTCCAAATTATTGGGCCGTAGTTTTTGACTCTCTATATTTTAACATATTTGAGGTGATATTGCAAATTAGGTGGCTTGTTGGGATGTGTAAAGTTTTTGTCAATGATTATTCTTTTAAAATTAACTTGACAAACCAATGTATTTGTGTTAATATTATTATCACATAATTAAATTATGTTCTCAATATACGCAAAATTTCTAAAGAAAAGAGAAGAAAACAAAAAACTGAAAATCCACGTCACAATCCTTGTCCTGATTGACTTCCGCACGTCCCAAGGACGTGCAAAACGTCCTAATTCAATGTGTAGATCGTAGAGGGCGAAGCGAAACTCAACCGACAATATGCTTTGTACGAAAACTTTACACACCCAGCTTGTTGAAGGGAGGGAGGCTATTTATGTTGATCTATAAAATAAATAGACGTTTTCATCTCTCAGTAGATAGTAGATGGTGAATCATGCTGAATACCAAAAGTGCATTCAGCCAAGCGCATTCATACCCGCCAAATGCCTAAAGACGAATGCGCGTATGGCATTCGCCATGATTTGTAGCGTTGATTTCTTGATTTGGAGGTCACCTAATCTCGCAGATGCAGAGTGTCCAAGTAATTCTAAAATTTACCATAAATTACTGCTCTACACGGAACGAGATCTGTTTTTAGCAGCTAATAGGCGTGTCATCGTTCCTTCTGCTGATTGTGGTACTGTTGTTTCAGATGTGTTTTCATTAGTTGAAGATGTAATTTCCACGGTTTCATAAACACCGCTATTGGCAAGCGAATCAACATCCGCTTTTTTCTGAGTCAGTTGTGTTAGCGTTTTAGGCACAACTGACTCAGATTGTCTCCGTAACTGTGCACGAAGTTCTGTGAAATATCCGCTTGCTATGCTGAACCGTCGTAGAATCATCTCTAATACAAATAGAGCAACAGCAACAACTAATAACGTCTGAGAAAGCGATACCCGCTTTTCAATTGGAACCCCTGCAGACGCAGCTATTTGAGTTGCTGTCGGTTCATAAATACCGCCCGTGTCCTCGGCAAGTCTCTTTAACATAGTATGGTCAACATCAAAGTCTGCATATTCGGCAGGATAGGAAAGCGTTACCGTTTCCGTCAGTTTACTATCATCAGTTTCACGTTTTGCAGTGACAATATAAGAACCGCTATCGTTCATCTGAAATGTTCCGATGTAACGCGTTGTACTTTCCTGCTGCATTTCAACAGATTCACTTGTCCCGTTTGGACCTGCAACTTGAACCGCATAAGATGTAGGTGACGCATGTTGTGTATCAATAACAACTTCTGCTCTACCATTACGAGGTGAAACGATAAGATCAAAATTCGCATTTGTTTCTTCAGTCGGTAAAGTCCAATTGATAACTTGTCCCCAAAACTTGCCAAAGTCTGACCACGGAATCCAATCTTTACTCCAGGCAGATTTGACATCCGATGTCCATGCAACTGATTTCCCTAATCCGTAGTACCAACCGACAAGAACAGGTTCGTCTTCGTGTGAACCAATATAAACCTGTGCGGCGGACTTTTCTGCTGTTGCTACGTATCCATAAAGCATCGGTAATGTGTCAAGACCTTCTAAAATTGGAGTTATCGGATGCACTATTATCGGTTGGAATTGTTCTTGGACAATGTAATTTTGCGTCTCTCGGACAGCGTCAACCAAAATATCAGGCAATTCTTGTATATTCTTAACATCCTCAGACCGCCCATTACCAGCGATCGCTATTTCCTTCAGTAATTTTTTATCGGCATCACCAATCGCGATTGTCGTAATCACGATGCGCGCCTCAGATAAATCTTTTGCAGTATCAATAAATTTAGAAGGTTCTCCCTCAGATTTACCGTCCGACAAAAGAATGATGTGTCTTCGCTTTGCATCGGATGATTTTAGCATCTTCCCAGCTGTTTCAATTGCCTTTCCCATAGCAGTTGTGCCGCCTGTCGGTTTAAGCTTGCCTACTACGTCAATCAGCGCATCATGGTCAGATGTTAAGAGAGAAATATCACGTAGTTTCACGTCAAAACCGATGACTGCTGCCTGATCCTCTCCTTTTAGATTACGAATACCCGCGCGTATCGCCTCAATTGCAAGTTCAATTTTTTTCTCTGCTCCAACGTAGTTTGCCATGCTACCTGATGTATCAATGGCAAACACAAGCGCAACTGATTCTTTTCGTTCACGCGGCGTCATTTCTATAGGAAGTACACGTTCAAGTGCTGTATCTGTATATCCACCAGGACCAAAAGCACGGTCGCCTCCTATAACCACTAATCCATGCCCAAGGTCGCGCACATAAGTTTCTATAATGTCCTTTTGCTCCGATAAAAGCGTATCAGCAGAAATGTTGCTTAGAATCAATACGTCATAGTGTTGAAGTGTGACCAGATCAGTCGGTATTTCAGTGGCAGAAATTACGTTTATGACAAAACTGTTTTCTTCAAACACCTCTTTTAGACTATCGGCATGATCCAAATCACCTTCTGCATATAAAATATGCGGCTTATCTTGAATTTGCACAACACCATAAGCCTGATTATTTTCAAAGATTTCATCATTTACATCTAACTTCAGTTGATATGTATGTGGACGGTCTTCCGAAACTTGTTGTGTAGGGAACGTTAAGACATTCCTACCTTTTTGCAAGGGAAACTCAATGTCGGTAATTGGCACATCATTGTGGTAAAGTGTGGTAGTTACCTTTGGAATACTGCCATCGGATTCAATGATCGCTTGTATCGGATAGGGTTGTCCCTTTCTGACCTGATTCGGCAGCTGCAGTTCTTGCACACGAATTGCATCCTTGATGGTGTTTAGAGGGATTGTCATGATTTCAATGTCACTTGCGGAGAACAGAGGTAGATAATCTTTGATTGAGAGGGTACCTGTGTTGTGAATTCCATCGCTCAGAAGGACTATCCGGCGATGGTAGTTTTCAGGCAATAGTTCAAGCGATCGTTTGAGGGAAGTAAGAATGTCTGTGGAATCCTGCTCAACAGATGATTCTGTCATGGCTGGTGTTAGCGATGGTTGTTCGTGTGCTGCCCCCATTTCAATTAACACAGATGACTCCTGTGCAAAACTGATAACCCCAAATTGGTCGCTTGGTTTTAATTTGACTATAGCGGCGTTAATCTGATTAATGACATCTTCTTGTTGAGATGGGTCAATGCTATCAGATGTATCAAATAAAAATACTACAGCGAGGCGTTGCTCTTTGTTGGTTCGTTGCAGGTTTGCTAAGGCAAGGATCGCACATAAAATGGCGGTGCATCTGAAAAAAAAAGTAATTCGTTTTCGCCACTTTGCCGCTATAACGGTTGTACGTAATTGGATAAGGATTAAGAAAGGTATTGCCGCGAGCAGGATTAAGAAGAAGGGAGAGCGGAAATCAAACATCTGTTAATTCTCCCGATGACCTGCGATATACTCCGAGCGCATTCAAGAAAACTTTATGTAGGGTTTGCTACCAATTATCTGTTGGTATAGGGTGCGGCAGCAAAATAGAAGAAATGTGTGATGGTAAGTCTTGAAACAAGTGTCTAAAAATTGAATTTCAATTATTTTCTTCTGCTTCAAAGCGTTCAAGTGCCGCTAAAGCCTTGGCAAGCGCCGCCTCAGCGTTTTCAGCGCGTGTTTCAGCATTTCGTCGTGCAGCGGCTTCTTCTTGCGCGCGTGTTTCAGCATTTTCAGCGCGTGTTTCAGCATTTTCAGCGCGTTCGGGTGGTGTTTGCAACCATTGTGAGGTTTTAGGATCATACAACCTCAATTCATTTTCATGTTCCCCCAACTCCAAACCTAAGACCGCCGAGGGGAGACGCTCATTTACAAAATTGATTTCTTGATATATTCCATCAGTCAACCGATAGCCAGTAAAACTCGGTACAATTTCACCAAGCGGGTCGTAGATGTAGTATTCTTTTACCTTAAGCACGGAAGCGTAGAGGTCTTTTTTTCCTCCCATATCCCTATTAAAGGTGCTTGGGCTTGCCACTTCTAACACAAAATCAGGAGTTTGCACCTCTTCCCATGTCAGATAGGTGTTTCGCTGTTTTTTGGCAACACCAAATACCACGAACACGTCAGGCGATATAGACTTTCTTGGGTTTCCTTCTTCGTAATACATGAGCAGATTTCCTGATACGTAAACATCGTTTTCGTTTCGGTAGTGATGTCTCAGCATCTGAATAAAATCTATCATAAGGTCTCGATGTTTATCTGTTTCTGCCATAGGTTTACCGTCCGATTCCGGATAGAATATTGTCGGCGCAGACTGTATTTTTTTCTGCATCGTTTCATCTCCCAGTATCAAATTCTAATGATTCAGCGTGTTATTTTAAGTATATTATAAAATGGAGTTGATGTCAAGGATTAAGGTTGCGGGATCAGGGTTATTCAGTTTTAAGAGTTTTCTGGTATTGAGATTTACTGAAAGTTAA
>JAPPMR010000125.1 GCA_028818995.1 Candidatus Poribacteria bacterium
ACGTTGCTGCTTTAGAACGTTACCCCTACAATACTGAATTACGACCAAACGGACACGTTCGCGTTACATCAACGGAGCAAGAGCAGACAGAAGGAACTTTTTTCTTTAAGTTGGCACATGAAACGGGCGTCCAACTTCGCCAATTGCGGGAAGTAAAACATTCGCTTGAGGATGTGTTTGCTGACGCTATGGAAATGGAATAATAAAAAATATCCGTCTATTAGTCGTTTAGTGAAAGTGTCACTTAAATCATTTGCTCAGAGATAATGAATTAGCAACAATTTAGAAGGGAAATCAAATGGCAGACAGAGATAATCTAATTGATGTTGGTGTTGCGCAAATAGACATAACCCCCGATTACCCGATTCGACTCAACGGCTACGGCAGTCGGCGAACAGAATCTGAGGGAATTATCCAGCGGATATACGCAAAAGCACTTGCTATCGGTAGCGATGACGATGATCCTGTGGTAATGATAACCGTAGAAAACTGCGGCTTACCTGATGAATTGACCGAAGAAGTATCCAACCGCGTGGAGCAGAAATCCGGAATCCCACGGGAAAATTTCGTAGCATGCTACACACATACCCACAGCGCGCCGTGCTTAACAAACGCTGCATCGTTTATCTTCAGTGCTGATATTTCACCTGAAGAACAGGAAAAGATTGACCGCTACACCCAACAACTTAAAAACTGGATGGAAACGATCGCGCTGGAGGCACTCACAAGACGACAACCGTGCCGATTAGCATGGAACATCGGTGAACTCGGTTTTGCAAAGAATAGACGAACGGAAGGTGGGCCTGTAGACCATTCATTACCGGTGATGCAGATAACGGATGCTGATGGCACTTTGCGTGCCGTGTGGGTAAGTTATGCCTGTCATTGCACCACTTTAGCAGGTGCTGACAACCATATCTGCGGTGATTGGGCAGGATTTGCCCAGGAAGAAATTCAAAAGGCACATCCCGATGTAACCGCACTGATAACGATTGGGTGTGGGGCAGATGCGAACCCAGAGTCACGCATGCGACCGATGCCCGAAGGAAAACAGGAGGTATTTGAAACCCGTCTCGCTTATGCAAAAGAACATGGAAAGGCACTTGCACAGGAGGTTGAACACCAACTTGAACGAGATGCAATCAGCATTTCCAATGTGCCTAAAAGCGCGTTTGCGAGAGTGAATTTGCCGTTTGATAAACTGCCAACCCATGAGGAATGGGAGGAACGAGCCGCACAGGGTGGCGCAGGCGCATACCATGCCAAAAAACATCTTGAAATGTTACAGAATGGTCAAGCCATCAAAACGGATATCTCTTATCCAATACAAGCGTGGACGTTTGGTGATGAATTGGCTGTTCTGTTCCTTGCAAGTGAGGTGGTAGTAGATTTTTCGCTGCGTTTGAAAAAAGAGTTTGACACCACAAGATTATGGGTAGGTGCTTATGCAAACGCTTTTCCCGGCTATATCCCGTCTGAGCGGGTGTTGGCTGAAGGCGGATATGAAGGTGGCGGTGCAATGATCTATTTCGGTCAGCCTACCCGGTTTGCCCCCGGTGTTGAACAGCTGGTAATTGATACCGTGCATCAAGTGTTACCAGCAGAATTCCTCGCAAAATCTAACAACTGAAAGAGAGAAAATAATGGAAATAAGACCCAATCAGGTTAAACAGAAATTAGCAAATGGAGACCTCGCGTACGTTATCGCAGGATTGACAAATGCAGATGATATAGACGCTTTCGGTCCCAACGGATTTGACGGTGTGTGGTTAGAAGGCGAACATGGAAATGTAGATGCTTTAAACCTCGGCAATCTTACACGTGCATGTGATTTGTGGGGCATGACCTCTGTTGTGCGTGTCAATCGCAACGATCAAGCTCTCATTTATCGCACCTTGGATTGCGGAGCAATGGGCATCGTTGTGCCGCATGTCAATACAAAAGCGGAAGCACAAAACGTAGTTGATGGCGGAAAGTTCGCGCCAATCGGACATCGGGGTATGTTTACAAGTCGCCAAGGTTACGGTGTGGACAACTATTTTGACATCGCCAATTCACAGACATTGCTCATTGTGCTTATTGAAGATATTGTCGCTGTAAACAACTTGGATGAGATTCTTACTGTTGACCATATAGATGTGTTTTTCGTAGCGCCCTCAGATTTAGCGACATCAATGGGACACATCGGCAATCTTACCCACCCCGATGTGCAAAACACTATTGATGCAGCCTTAGCGCGTATCCAAGATGCAGGACGGATCGCAGGCACATTGGCGCTGGATGATACTGTTGAGAAATATGTGAAGGCAGGTGTGCAGTTTCTGCTTGTTGGTGTCGGGGGGTGGATTTCATCGGGTGCTGTTGCATACAAACAAAAAGCTGAAAGTGCAAAAAACTGACCTTAAACCTAACAAATTAGATGAGAGATTCACATGAAAGATTTTTTGACGTTTAAAAAGATGGTAGCACCGATCATTATTCCAATACTGTTTTGGATCGGTACTATTTTCTCTATATATGTTGGATTAGTTTTTATCATTGAGTGGAGTAGATTTGGACCTTCAGGGGCGGAGATGCTCCTTGTATCGTTTGGATATTTCTTTCTCGGTCCAATTCTTTTACGTGTATTCTGCGAGTTATTGTTAACCCTGTTTTCCGTTAACGATAAACTGGAAGATATTAAAGGTTTGTTAAAATCCCAGCAAGATAATGATAACCAAGACAATTCGTCAAATGAAGATTAAACAAGTATGAATTAGGAAGCGTAAAGGGATCGCTTCCAAAAGCACCGATTGGTTTCTATTGATTATGCCAAAAACGTTATTCCACCAGACTCTTCTCTTCCTTGCCAGACTGCACCAGTGGGGTAGATGTGTTTTTCTACAAAATCAGGATACATCTCAAGCCCCCAACCCGGCACCGTCGGTGCGATGTATGCACCATTACTAATCTTAATCGGTTCAATGAACACATCATCTTGCAGAAAATTAAGATATTCCACCACTTGTGTATCCGAATGTGCTGCAACACAGATTTGATCCCACATAGCATAATGCTGAATCATATTACATAAACCGATACCGCCGCCGTGTGGACAAACAGGCACTTTATACTTTGCTGCCATCAGAATCACAGCCAACACATCATTGACACCGCCAAGACGCGTTGCATCAATTTGACAGAATTGGATAGCACCGCTTGTTATCAACTGCTTGAAAACGACAGGCGACGGTACTTGTTCTCCTGCAGCAACGCCAATGTCATATTTTTCCAGCGCACGGGCAATCTTTACAAATCCGAGAACATCGTCTCGCGCTGTCGGTTCCTCAATCCACGTCGGTTTGAAGTCTACCAATGCTTCCATGTGAGAAATTGCTTCATCAACACCCCATACCTGATTTGCATCCACCATCAAACGTGCTTCTTCACCGATTACCTCTCTTATAAAAGCA
The DNA here is from genome assembly GCA_028818995.1 of Candidatus Poribacteria bacterium. The sequence continues at coordinate 3,453 of JAPPMR010000125.1, forward strand.
AGTCGTTGCTTATCAAAGTCTAAATCCTGTCCAACTTTCATCTTAAAGCAATCAAGTCCCGATGCTTTTACCTGATTTACTGTTTCAATGATTTGTTCGTCCGTTAAACCGAGCCAACCAGCAGTGGAATATGCTTTTGGTCCTTTCTGACAGAGTGCTTGTTCACGGGTGCCGCGACTGTCCCAGTGTGTGCTAAGAATCTCCTCTGCTTCATCGGGAGTCAAAGCATCTCGCAGATATCGCCAATCAATGCACTGTACAATCTTCTCAGGTGGTAAGTCAACAAGCAGTTTCCACAACGGTTTTTCAACAAGTTTTGCCCACAAGTCCCACATCGCATTGACAATACTGCCAATTGCCATCCGATTGACACCATCTGCAAGCCAACGCAACTGGTGATGATCAATAAGAAGTTTATGAAATTCGCCCGGGTCATTTACAAAGGTTTCGACCTGCATTCCCACTACAAGTTGTGCAAGGTCTTTAACACCGTAAGCGATCCAGTCGTTTCCAGCACCAGCAGTAAAAGCAACAGAAATACCAATGTGTCCGGTGTTTGTTTCTATGGTTGTTAACACTGCAGAATAATTTGGTTTCTTGTGAAATGGGTCAGAACCGAGCAGTGTATCAGATGTAGGCACGCGTAAATCAATTACATTTACGTTATCAATTTTGCAATCTGAATGAGCAAGTTGTGTCATAGTATTATCCATAATTGAATTGACTCCTTTCGCTACACAGTATAAAATAAATCACCATGAAAATCTATACAAAATTTGGGGATTCTGGAGAAACGGCACTATACGGCGGGACTCGTATTTCAAAGGATGCACTGCAAATTGAGGCAATAGGCACTGTAGACGAACTAAACGCCTATATCGGTTATGCACAAACATTGGTTGATGATACTGACTTGTGCAATCTGATGGAACGTATCCAAAATTACCTTTTTTCAATCGGTGCAGACTTGGCAACGCCAGCCACACATACAAAATCTACTGAATTGCAAGTATCAGGAGATTTCACAACAGAGATGGAGAAATCAATTGACACACTTTTAGAGGAACTTCCACCTCTGACAAACTTTATTCTTCCCGGTGGTTGCCAAGCAGGTGCCGCTTTACATGTGGCACGAGCAGTATGTCGTAGAAGCGAACGGTGTGTTGTGCGTCTCGCGCGCGAAGTGGACGTGAATCCAGAAATTATCCGATGCCTAAATCGACTATCAGATTTGTTGTTTGTTTTGGCACGCGTGGTGAATCATCGTTCCAAGATGCCGGAACCGATTTGGAAATCCTAAGGGAATACAGCAGTGGCAAAAAATATTGAAAATGCCATTACAAAACATTATTGGCGTGCTGCCATCTTTCTCGTGGCAATCATTTTAATCGGAGCAGGATTCTGGGGTTTGCGACGGTTTAACCCTGCCTTATTCCTCGGAAAACCCGATTTTATCGCTGTCCCCAACAAAGACCAACCGCAACAATCAGTCGAAGAAAAACCCGCACTTCTCAATATCAACACTGCTTCTGCCGAAGAACTGGAATCACTTTCCGGTATTGGTCCACAGATGGCGAAAAGGATTATTCAATATCGTGAGGAACACGGCAATTTTACATCGATTGATGCGTTGACTGAAGTAAAGGGTTTGGGAGAAAAGACGTTGGAAAAGTTGAAACCTTTTATTAGTGTGGAGTGACATCTTTACTTGGAATTAAACCGTCTTCTGTAAAAATATGCTGCACGGGAACATCCCACGGTTGCGGATACATGTCTTCTACAATTTGCTCCTGAAAAGCAATACCAATTGTAACAGCGTTGGGACAGGTAGGCAGAAAACGGTCATAAAAACCCTTTCCGTATCCGAGGCGGTAACCGTTTAAATCAAAAGCAATGCCGGGAACGAAGATGAGTTGGAGTTTATCAGGTGGGAAAATAGGGCAGGTTTCATTAGGTTCAAGCATTCCAAAACGGTGTTGAACTAAATCTTTTTTCAAATTCTGAATACATCTGGGTACAAGTTTACCACTTTCCGTCCCAACAACTGGGGCAATTATCTGTCTCTCCTGATTGAAAAGAGTTTCAATCAGTTCTTGTGTTTCTACCTCGCTTTTCATGCTGAAATAAACCATCACCGCATTAAAAGAACTGTTTTCCCCATTTTTTTCATTGTGCTGAATCCATTCAATCACATGCCCCACAATCAGTTTGCTTCGCGTAGTACGTTCTGCAGGTGACAGATTTTCACGCCGTTTTAATGTTTCATTCCTGATAGATTCCCGTTTTTGAGCGATTCCCATATAACTTTTCTATTCTTCCCATTCAATTTCATGTATATGTTTGGCAAGTGCATCACGAAAAGTAGAAGGTTTCATAGAGAGTAGCTTTGCCGCTCGCGTTTTATTCCCTTGTGTTTTTCGCATTGCCCAGGCAATCAGTTCACGTTCCGTGGATTTGATAATTTCGTGGAAAGAGGTCATACTTGGCGTATTGTCAAGTTTTTGAGATGTGGGTAGCTTTAATTCAATCGGTATTTCTTCGGTTGTAATGTCAGTCCCATTGTTGACAGCGACAAGTCGTTCTATAATATTTTCAAGTTCACTGATATTTCCCGGCCACGGATACTCAGTAAGGACGTTGATTGCATCCTGTTTCATACGGATGGCTTGATGCGGTGAGAAAATTTCCAAAAAATGGTTAATGAGCATTGGAATGTCGCCTTTTCGTTCTCGTAGTGGCGGTAGGAACAAAGGGATGACATTCAATTGATAGTAGAGGTCTTCAAGAAACTCGTTACGTTTTGTTTTCTCTTTTAGATTCTCGCGGGACGTTGATATGATACGCAAATCCAGTTCAATGGGTTCAGTTTCAGATGATCCTAAAAACTTTCGTTCTTCCAATATGGCTAAGAGTTTTGCTTGCAGGTCAAGTGGAACAGTATCCACATTTGCAATGAAAAGTGTGCCGTTATTCGCTAATTGTAGTTTTCCTTGTCGGGATTGATCGCCAAAAAGTTCTAATTCAATAGCATCTGCAGTAAGACCATAACAATTGAGGCTAACATAAGGTTGATGCTGCCGCGAACTTCGCAGATGAATTGTTTTTGCCAAGAGTGATTTACCTGTCCCCTCTTCTCCGCAAATCATAACATTGCTGTCAGCAGCAGCAACATTAGGTATTAATTTGAAGATTTCTTGTATTTGTTGACTTTTTCCAATGAGTGTTTGGTAAAGAGAAGGTTCTTGGTTTGTGTCAGGCGTTTTGAGAGATGATTGTGTATTTTCAGTAGGTGTTTTCCCCCTCAACGCTTTGAGTTTATCCAGCATAAGGATTAACTCATCGCTTGAAAAAGGTTTTTTAATATAGTTGTATGCACCGAATCTAAGAGCCTCAACAGCGGTCTCAACACTTGCGTAGGCAGTCATCACAATTACGGTTATGTGTGGATGTTCTTTTTTCACTCTTTTAAGAAAATCAATCCCGTGCATCTGTGGCATCCGCAAATCGGTCACCAACACATCAAACGCCTCTTGTTGCAAAAGTTGAAGCCCAATTAATGGCGATTCGACAGCGATAGCATCGTAATTAGATTCGCGTAAATCATCACGGAGTGTCATGCGTTTTAATTTTTCATCATCAACAACGAGGATTTTCATTTTGACCTCCTATGTTTGTTCTTGTGGAATGGGCAATTTTACTGTAAATGTTGAACCATGACCAACTTCGCTCTCTACTTCAATAACTCCTTGATGTTGTCTCACAATTCTGTCAGACACTGAAAGTCCAAGCCCAGTACCTTTTTCTGTAATTTGTGTTGTGTAAAACGGGTCAAAAATTCTGTCTTGAACGGATTCTGATATACCGATTCCAGTGTCAATTACTTTGACGTAAATGCTCGGTTTACCTATCAAGGCATCTATATTTATTTCGCCTGTTTCGAATAAAAGCTGTCCACCATCTGGCATTGCAGTAATAGCATTCAATGTGAGGTTGAGGATGACCTGTTCTAATAGATGTTTATCACCATGAATGAGTGCAATTTGATCACGGAAGTCAGTTTCTATTTTTATACCTTTTTCGGATGCACCATATTCTATAAGTCCAATTGTCTCATTCACAACGTCATTGAGATTTACAGCAGTTAGCGTCAATTCATGAGGTCGTGAGAAATCCAGTAATTTTCCAATTGTCGCTTCAATACGCCGAATAGCTTCTTCCATTAAACCGAGATATTCTTGTGTTTGTTCAATGTTTTTCGGGTTTCGTTGTATACGAAGGATGCAGTTTAGTAAACCGTCAAGCGGATTGTTGATTTCATGTGCGACACCTGCTGCCAATTCACCGATAGCAGCCATTTTTTCGGAAAAAATAAGTTGCTGCTCCATCCGTTTTCGATCAGTTACATCACGTGAAACGAGAACAGTCCCAAGATAATTATCTTCGTCATCGCGAACAGCAGCATAGGTATTCTCTAAGTGTTTTTCGCCTATTTGTTGATTCTTTCTTTCAATTACCTCGTCCCCTTCGGAAAAGTCTTGTGAAATTTGAGCAAGTGTTTCAGCACTTCCAAATTGCAGATCAGGGGTCACATCTTGTTCTGATCGATCTTTCTGAATCATTTGTGCAGCTTTGTTAAAGAGGGTTGTTTGGTTAGTAGAGTCTACAAAAACAACACCTTCCTGCATACATTCGATAATAGATTGCAATTTATTACGTTCAAAAACAACCTCTTTTCGAGTTTCAACAAGTTCGTCAACCTTTTCTTCCAGATTCTCCTTAAGTTCCCGCGTTTCTGCTTCACGCTCTCTTGCAGTTTGCGTGATTGTGGTTGCCAGATAAACAGAAAAAAACAAAGTACTGGTAAAAACAAATAGAACGCCAAAAGTATAAATTGGGTCGCGCCACAACTCATCGGGTAGAAAATTATTCAGATGATAGTGTGGAAGAATCTTAAAATACTCAAGGAAAATGAGCGAGCTTAATAGGACAGTGTTTAGTGTGGCTAATATGTAACTCACACGTTTTGACAGGATGATACTTGCGATAATCAAGTGAAAAATGAAATAAAATATAAATGGGTTTTCAACGCCACCACTGAAATGGATGAGAGCAATCAACGACAGCAAATCGAGTATAATATGGATACACGCTTGCCGTTTGATAGACATTAGCCGTTGTTGCTCTGGTGCTTTGCGATACATCTGAGGTTCAAAATTGTAAAGCACCATCAGACCGGCAATGATATAAAGCGGAATGGGGTTCGCAATCATATCGTACGCTAAATTGGCAACCGTTACAGTGAAAAAAACACCTCCGATTGCAATCCAACGAAGCCGCACCAACCATCCGATTTGCTTGATTAACTCCAGTTTTAACGGCAGTTCATCATCGACTGCTTTTTCCTGGAACAATTGTGCCTGTTCCATATCAGTCAGTCTCTCTATTTCATGTAACGGACTTCACCATCAACTTCAATGGTATCAACGATTGCCATGACAACACCATCAACAGGTTTGTTGCTTGTCACACTCGTCTGACGCGCTGAGCTGCCTGTTGCTATAAGAACAATTTCACCGATGCCAGCACCGACAGCGTCCACCGCGACTGTGTACTTCCGTTCTAATTCTCCATCTAAATTAACATCTTGGACAATCAGCAACTTGCTTCCAACAAGTTTCTCATCTTTTTGCGTTGCAACGACTGTCCCCGTAACCTTTCCAAGTATCATTCAAAAAGCCTTTGTTTTAGTTTTAAATCAATTATTTTTCTCTGATGTTTACAGCGTAATGCGTGAGAAATTGACAAATTACTATCATCATGTTAAACTATTTTAGCGGGTAAAGTCCC
>JAPPMR010000729.1 GCA_028818995.1 Candidatus Poribacteria bacterium
GTCACACCCCGCTGAGAATTCCAAAGCCAATGCGGAAGAGGTAAAGAGCAACATTTACAGTGACAAACGTGACGCTCACATTGCCAAGAAAATTTTTGCTGAAATATACGAAAAAATGGGTATTTCACCAGATTTTGAACTTAGACCGCTTGAAGAACTCCGTGAAAGCATGCGACAACATGGCATTCGTGCTGAGGATAACGAATTTAGCCGCGCTATTATTGAAGAACGAGAAAATAAAGGGATTTACGATGAAAAAAGAAACACGTAGTCAAGTCGTAGAACGCTTAGATCGACTTGAAAAGAGAATCGCTGAGTTGAATCAACAACTTTCTTTGCTCGTAGATGCTGTAGTAACGAGCAAGCAGAAAAACTTTAAAACAGGGGAAGAGGTGATGGCGTTTTATGGACGTGACAAAAAACAAAATGCTGATATTGTCCAAGAAATGTTTAAAAAAATAGGTATTTCCGGCAAACCAATTCCAGCCGAAGAGCTGCAAGCACGCATGGCAAAAAGCGGTATTCGTGCCGAAGATAATGAGTTTAGTCGTGCCATCATTGAAGAAAGGGAAAATAGTTGTGTATTATTTCTATTTTGATGCAAGCGCGTTGGTCAAACGGTATACTGACGAAATAGGCAGTGATGAGGTTGATTTCCTATTTGCCAATGTTCCATTGGCGCGTATGAACTGCTTGATACTTGGAGCAGCAGAAGTCTTTTGGATTTGTGTTCGCAAAAGGAATGATGGTCGTATCACACATAATCACTTTACACAGGCAACTCGCTACTTAGAGCAGGAAGTAATGGATACCAATTCAGACTTTAAGACTATTTCCATTCCAGATACGCTTGTTTTGAACTCAATGTCTATAATTGAAACCCACTCGCTCAATTCAGTTGATGCAATTGTCTTGCGCTCTGCGTTGGACATCGCAACAGAGCTTCGCAATACGGGCAATACGTTAATACTGGTTGCATCTGATCAACGTCTGCTCAGAGCGGCACAGGAGGAAGGATTGGTTGTTTTTAATCCAGAAGTTGATCCACAACAGACTCTTACAGATTGGATAATGCATATATGAATACAAAGATTGGTATCAGTATAATAAGTTTCGCACATGGACACGCGAACGCATACTGCAACAAGATGCAGACGTTTGATGATGTCAAACTCGTCGCATGTTGGGACGATAACGTTGAACGCGGTGAAAACGCCGCAACACAATACGGGATGACCTTTTCACCGCACCTTGAAGATGTGGTGAATCATCCTGAAATTGATGCTGTGATTGTAACGTGTGAAACAAATCGGCACGCGGAGATGGTGGTGGCTGCGGCATCAGAAGGCAAACACATCCTTTGTCAAAAACCGATGGCGCTCACCTTAGCAGATTGTGATAAAATTGCCGATGCAGTACAAAAATCGGGCGTAAAGTTTATGATGGCACACCAGATGCGGCGTGATCCCGCTAACATCGCTATGAGGAAACTCATTGAGAGTGGAATTTTGGGTAAAATAGGACTACTGCGAAGGCGGCACTGCATCAACGTCCTCTTTAATGAGGCGTTTGTAACAGGACCAAGTCGTTGGCACATTGATCCGGTGAAGAATATGGGTATGTTTATGGACGATGCGTCTCATGCGACTGATTTTATCTATTGGATGCTCGGTAAACCAACAAGTGTCATTGCCGAAATAGACAATGTCTTGACGGATGTCGCGCCTGATGACACAGGGGTTGCAGTCTATCGATTTTCGGGTGGCGCTATGGCTATTCTTATTAACACTTCTGTAACACTCGCTGGTGAAAATACGACTGAGATATACGGTGATGAAGGCGTAGTTATTCAGAACTATGGTGATGGACCGTCGTGTAACATGCCTCATCCTGAAGATGCAATAGCATTAAAACTGTACACACGAGAAGAACCGTCGTGGAAAGACTTGGGGATCGCAATTCCCAACAGTCATGGTGAACGGATTGCAGGAGTTCCGCGTCCGTTTATTGATTGTTTAAAGAGTGATTCTGAACCGGATGTGTCCGTTGAAGCAGGAAGGGTTTCAGTGGAGATGGTTTTGGGAGCATATCGTTCGGCACAAGACAGGAGGCGAGTTAAGTTTCCATTATAAAGGAAAACTTATTACCTAATTTTACTTACAAAACACGGGTTCACGGACTATTTCTACGCATAATACTCAATATCTGTCCTGTCATACCGCTGTCAGTGGGTTGCGTTGCGAGGAAAAGCGCGGATGGAACAACCTGCTCTGGCTCCTTCCATGGATCACTCTGTCCTCTAAACGTATCAGTACTCTCCCAAGCAGGTTTTGAAAGTTGTGTTTTTACCGGACCGGGTATCAAGACATTGGCAATAATTCCATCTTGCCATACCTCTTCCGCAATTGCTTGTGTTAACCCGTGCAAAGCAGATTTTGAAGCACTGTAAATACTAAGGTTCGCGTGACCAACCATGCCTAACCCTGAGCCAATGTTGACGATATTTCCGCTTTTCTGCTGCTGCATAATAGGTAATACTGCACGGCAACAGTGGACAACGCCCAGGACGTTGATCTTCCATACCTCATCCCACTCTTCATCGGTTGTGTCTAAAAACAAACCTCTTGGATTGATACCAGCGTTATTGACAAGGATGTCTATTCTTTCGTACTGATCCATCGTCTTTTCAACAAGATTTTCCACATCAGTACGGTCCCGTAAATCAGTTGGCACTGCAAGAACATTTCCACCACTTGCTGAAATCACATCTGCTACCTCATTCAGTTGGTCCTCGCTTCGTGCTGCAATCACAACGGATGCCCCTTCAGCAGCGTAAGCAATGGCAATTGCTCTACCGATTCCTCGTCCAGCACCAGTGACAATAGCGACTTTGTTAGTGAGTTGCATGGATGATTCCTTCCCAATTTACGTAAAATCAATTATTTGATTTGGCTTATGAAATAGTTAAGCGTTTTTTGAACGACTCCACATATTAATCAGACGCGTCAATTGTGAGCGACTTGACTGAACTTTACGTTTCAAATCACCTGCAAGAGTCGTTAGCAGGTCTTGCCCGTTTTTCTCAGCAGTTTCTACCTGTTCTTTCAAACGATATGTGCGTCCTGCCTTAACCCGATTTATCTCTGACCGCAATTCTGCTGTTGCGCGGTTAAGGCTTCGTAATTCTGACTGCAACTTTTCCCTTTTCACTACTGTCGTATCTTCAGAATCAAGTGAAAAGTCTGTTTCTCCTATACTTAGCCGTTCTAAAATTTGAATATCTTGCTCATTATATGCTCGGTTGATGAGCGGCATTAACTCTTCCCGTCTGTTCCGCTCTTCAGACTCTTCTGATTTATCTGGATGAAACCGCTTGGCAAGTTTACGGTAGAGATTTTGTAGGTACTTCGCCTCCTTGTCTGGAAGTTCATTTTTTTGTGATTTTTGCTCATCCTCTTTCTGCGTTTCAGAAGCATCAATTCGCGCACGGTTTTCCCTAAAACAGGATTCAACCCGTGCTTCAATTTCTTCTTCACTTATATCTTCTCGGCGTAATTGCAAGCGAAGACGATACTCCTTTGTTTCAAGTTCAACCTTATCAAGTTCAAGATAAACATGCCCAACATGAGCATTATACCTATGCTGAAACAAGTCAACCTCTGCTTTCAGGTGTTCCTTTGTCACAGTGAGTTCTTCAACTTGTTCCCGTTTTTCATCAATAGCCTGAAGCAGTCGATTAAGCTCCCTCTGTTCATTGTTATTGATATGGACTAAAGTTGTCGGTTTCATGGCTTACGATATGTGATACGACCTCGTGTCAAATCATAAGGTGAGAGCTCAACAGTTACCTTATCCCCAGGTAATATTTTGATAAAGTATTTTCTCATTCTGCCAGAAATATGTGCAAGAATCTCATGTTTGTTATCTAATTCCACACGAAACATTGCATTTGGTAAAGGTTCAACAACGACACCTTCTACTTCGATTTTATCTTTTTGAGAAGGTTTGCGTTCAGTAACGTCATTATCTAAATCGACATCTACAGCTGAATCATCTTGTTGTTTTTTCGGTTGTTGCTTCCGCTTTGAACCTCTTTGTTTTGCAGATCGCCCCTGCGGTCTCTTCCTATTTCCTGATCGTTTTCGATTCAAAATATAGTTCTCCTTTCTTTATAAAATAATAGAAATTATAAATCAACTTGTTATTATAGGTCGCGATTCGGAGATCGCTCCTACATGTGTGTTCCGTCGCGATTCGGAGATCGCTCCTACATGTGAGTGTTCAATTATTTCAATAATTCACCACAATAGGAATATTATATAAGTTTGTTGGATACTATTTAATTCCTTACAAACTATGATTGATCTTCATAACTGAAAGTTTTTCCTGCTTCAAGAACAAGTTCCTGAAAAAAATCTATTGCTAATTGGAGTTGATTTTCAGACTCCTCTTTATCGCTACTTGTTGAAACAAAATCTACAGGCATCATATTGCCGCCAACGTCACGTAGTGCAACATAAGCCTTTAGATAAACTTCTGGATGACGTTCCATCACCTTTTGCATCAGTGGTGAAACTTCCGCTTCAAACATACTTACAAAAACCCGTGCAGTGCTAATCTCAGCGCGGTACCGTTCAACGATAAGTGGCTGGATATGTGTTTCAAAAACCGCCTTCATCTCGCGCGGTGGACCGGGCATCATCATGAGAGTGGATTCCTTGTAAGATACACTGATACACGGTGCCCATCCCGCTGGATTTTGTAAGACTTCCGCTGTTTCTGGCACAGTCGCCATTTTGGTTAGCGCCTCACTCAGCGGATCGTTTTCTGACATCTCGCGGCGTTTGCGGTATTCTGCGATGGTCTCTTCGCTCACAACAGGTTTTGTGCCAATCAGCGATGCTACAACAGCCACCGTCATATCGTCCGGCGTTGGACCGAGTCCGCCTGTCATTAGGATGAGTGCAGTTTCACGTTCAATTGCAGCACCCAACGCTTCAGTCATCTCATCAAAATCATCGCGGAGCATAGTAACCCTGCGTAACTCACCACCGAGTTGGAGTATCTGTTGTGCAATCCAGTGGGCATTCGTATCCTGAATTTGTCCAAGAACCAACTCAGTTCCGATTGAAAACAGTTCTATTGCCACCTAATTCTCCTAACTATAAAACCTGTTTGAGGAACTCAAACGCTCCGACACCGTAAAAACTATGTCCTGCTTCAAACACCTCAAAACCCAAATTATCTTCAGCATTGAAGTGTTTGTAGATTTCTTTGGCACGTTCTACAGATGCACGGGTAGCCTCAATTGGAAAAATCGTATCTTCCGTACCAGACTCAACAAATATTGCGCGTGGCGCGATTAATCCGGCAATATCGCACATCTCCGCATATTGTAGCACATTTGGTATATAATTGTCTATACAATGGCTAATGCTCAAAATGCTATCCTTGAATGTATTGAAATATCCGCTTATAACCGCAGCCCTCACACGTTGGTCAATTGCCGCAGTAAAAAACGAGGTAGTTCCGCCACCAGATATGCCCATGATACCGAGTCGATTCATATCAACTTCAGAACGAGTCGCTAAATAATCATAGGCACGCATCGCATCGTAAACACGCCATCCGACCATCGTCTGTCCAAGGAGCAAAGCGGCACCTGCACTCGGTTGACACGAAGAACTACCGCCGCCTCTTTCACGTGCAACCGCATCTCTCCTATGACCAAATCCAAACTGTTCAATGGCAAGCACAGTATAACCGTGTGCTAAACATTGGAGAGCGAAATCGTTCTGATACCCACCAAATTCTTCCCGCATGCTGCCATCTTCTTCAATGCCAACAATGTCGTCTACGCCGCGCCCGTGCCCTGCTAAACAAAGTATTGTCGCGTTCGGTGTAGGAATATCCACGTGTGTCGGTGTAAGGAAATATCCGTAGGTCGTCATATTCGGGCGACTCTGAAATAGCACTGTTTCACGGGTATAGCCTTCAAATTCGTGTATCTCCAAAGTCTCCGGTTGTAGGTCGCACTTCGTTGACGGAAAACCGCCTATTAATTCGATGAGTTTTTCGCGTAGAACCTGCTGCCATGCTTCCGCTTCAGCGACAGTCGTTGCTCGGAATTCCAATTCGCGCGGTATTTCATCGTATAGCTGATGCGAAAAAGTTAAGGTGTCTAAATATTGTTCGTTGTGCATTTTTCTCTCTTATTTTCCGATAATATCGTCAATAGAAACTTTTTTATTCTTCATTTGTCACCAAATTCAGAAAAGCATGATACAGATTGGCGGGTACACCTTAAACGCTTCCGACTCAGCAGAATTAGCTGCAACACGTGCTTCCTAAATCATATCAGATGCCTTCATACTTAAGCGGAAGCGACACTGCGGGATACCATTCGTCAAGCAACTCATAGAGCAATGGATCCCGCTCCTTGAGCTCCTCACGCGTTATATTAAAAGAATAATCCGGCGATCTGGGTACATCAGTCTGTGACCCAGTAGTGCCATAGAACCAAAGCTCAGCACCTACTGCAAAATACTCCCACCAGCTGACATTGGCATAAAACCCCTCCCAAGTCCCTAACTCACGAGCGCGATAATACGCTTCCTCCAATCTCTCATCAAAACCAGCATCCAAACTGCGTATAGCCTGATGAAACGCATGCGCGAACTCATGAACAAAAATGCCAAGATACGCTTCATATTTATTTTTCATCTCAGGCATAAGAATATAACAAACATCCTCTGTACCAGGAGAAAACTCAGCATCCGAAGGACCAGTATTGCCAGGTTTCCAGCCAAAATCCTTGATACAACGATAAAACTCGAGTTCCGAAGGATCAGGTCCATCTGGTTTCCACCTCATGTATGTTTCCACATCCATGGCACTTATATCTACAGGTGCCCAGCAGTAGCCCTTTACACCTTTCGCCCCGTATCCTGAACCCGTCCTGCAAGAAGGTATCCCCCAAGCATTCCAAAATTCCGGACCATACTGAGGGTGTGTTCCCGGCCCAAAAAGTATCATATAGAAGTTTTTATCAACTGCGAGTTTGTCTCTAATCTCGGGGCGTTTGGAAGTCATCACCATAACAGCGCGTCTTGCCTCAATGAAGTGGACATCTTCTGTTAGATCGTTCCCTATAATTGCGATGCCACCCGCGTCAATATACTTCGTATAATATACCTTCTGTGCTTCCCGTATTTTCTCGACCCAGGAAGCGTGCACATCAGGGTCATGATCATATCTCGCCGGGCCAGTATCATGAATAGATAGCACCATTTCCCAAACTTCTGGAGTCAACTCAGTGACTTCGGCCTCAGGTCCAGAAAGAATGCCCAACACATCCGTAGTATGAACGTGCCCATCCCCACAACCCCAAACACAGAAACAAACAACTACCATGCTAACTAATAAAAATATGCATTTCATTTCTATTCTTCTTCTAATTGCAAATGTTTCAATATCTTCAAGCAGTTAAGATAATCCGGCAAGTACCTCTTTGATTTCAGCATTGATGTCTTCTACAGACATTTTGATTCTATTATTTCATAGAATCATTTATTTGAGAGGTGTGCATAAATAATTCCGATGTTAAATATGTGCTTAAAGGTAGTAGGCACACGCCGTGTGCCGTCCACAAGTTCAAAGAGCGCAATGAATTGCGCGACTACAAACGGCATTTTTTTAAATCAAGAGGCACCTGGATGTCTGTCCCTGTATGTGTTGATACGCCAAATATTTATGCACACTCCTCAAATAATTCTCATATCATCTATCCAGTAGATTCAAAACGAATCCTGTCGCCATTTTCGGATAAAAATAAGTTGATTTTTGCGGCATCACCGACCCTGCCATCGCCACATCCAAAACCTGCTCAACAGGTGTCGGATTCATCAGTAATGCGACGCGGTCTGACCCCTCTTGGACATGTGCTACAGCATCATCAGCGTAAGCGGTATAACTGATATGATCTGCCAATGTTTCAACCTTAAACAACTTGCTAATGATAGTATCTTGAACAAGCGTAACATCTAATTGTCCTGCAGATACTGAATGCGGAATTAACAACCGAAATTTATCGTCAGGCGAATACATGCCAACCGCAGGAGATTTTCCTTTAAACGTATCCAATTTTGCCATAAGGTTTGGAAGGGAATCAATTTCGTGTACCGCAAACACTTCAGGCAACCCAGTAATAGCATGATTTATCTGTTCAGTCGAAAGATTGCTGAGTAAGCGGTGAATTGCTAAAACCGCTAATCCGGGTGATTCCATGCGGACAAGGTTTACCATCATATAACCGTATCCTAATGATGTTTCATTATCCCTTTTTTGCGCCATCTCATCTTTAAATGCCAGAGCGGTCTCATATCTGTGATGTCCATCCGCAATCAGAAGTAGTTTTGATGAGAATAGTTTTTGTATTTCGCGGTTGGATTCAGGATTATCTAAACACCACAATTGATGCGTGCTGCCAAACAATTCAGGGCAATCTATCTGAGGCGTATTCTCATCTGTAAAGCCTTGCATGATCTGCTCAATATCACCGTTTGCATCTTGATACAGAAGGAATATCGGACTTAGATTGGCATGACATGTCCGCATAAGGTTGAGGCGGTCAATCTTCGGTCCTGCGTGTGTCTTTTCGTGGGGTAGAATAACCTTGTTTTCAAAGGGTTCAAGTTTGACGAGGGCAATTAAAGCGCGGCGTGTATAGTGCTTTCCATCGGGCGCATGAAACGATTGATCGTAGATATAATAATAGGGAGTTGGGTCTTTAACGAAGGTATTGTCGGAAATCCATCGGTTCATTAGCGCGGCTGCGCGGGTGTATTGATTATCGTTTTCAGTGTCATCGTCTTGCGGTTGACTCAAAATAAGGTGGATGATATTGGCGGCGTGCCGTTTTTCCAAATCAACCCGTTCTTCAGGTTTGATAACATCATAAGGCGGTGCGATAACACCAGCGATTTCTCCCACCTTTTCAAGATTGTAGCGTAAACCACGAAACGGAATAACTGTCGTTTCCATAGAACTCCTAATCTTAACCTAAGTTGCCGTATAGTAGCACATACTTTATGAAGATTAAATAAATATTTCGGTAATTTCTTTAGTCCCGTAGGGACGATATGTTTATAGAAAAACGTTGAACAAAGTCTCTTTAGTCCCGTAGGGACGATATGTAAAAAAATATGTCGTTGGCATACATATATCGTCCCTACGGGACTAAGGAGATGAGGTCGTCCGCGCTGCTATAAACATAT
>JAPPMR010000866.1 GCA_028818995.1 Candidatus Poribacteria bacterium
GCAAAGACGACAACGCAAAACTTATCAAAATATATCCAGCAAAGGAAACCCGTGTTTCTCAACGCAGATGAAAAATATGAAACTTAAATAAAATGTCTATAAACCCTTACAGATACTGAGTTTATAGCGAATTTCAAAAAGTTACCATGGTATGAAAAAAGTTACCAAATGGTAACTTTTTAAGGAGATGATTCGAATAAAATGAAAAGAAAAATACAATCAATTCGCGCATCTAGGATAACGATTTTTAGATGCCAACTTTTCGACTAAAACGGATAATTAGACGAAAATTGAATGCCTCTGTTTAAGACCTATCTTGGGTGTGTAAAGTTTTTTGCAGAAGTTTCGCTCAGGCGCGTTGTCTGAGTCATTTGCCATTTTCTGTCTGAATCACAGATTATCGCGGATGACGCACAAAAACGCGGATTATGACAATGACAATACTCATTTTTCCTGACAGTAAAATGGCATCCTTCGTATACAATACACCTATGCACTCATCCAATCAAAAGGACTGCATCAGAAAACGTATTAAAATCCGCGTCATCCGATAAATCCGTGCAAATCCGCGATTCAGACAACACACATGCCAAAATATTTACACCCCTATCTTTAAAATTTATTGACAAAAAACATTAAAATTTGGTATTATATCTTTTAAGTGTATTGTTACGATTATCCACGCCCCTCAGTGACTGTTGATATTGTGTTATTGACGGATGTCTTTCCGCATCCCAAAGTCTTGTTAATTCGGCGTAAGAACCCTCCTTTTAAAGACTTGTGGGCACTGCCGGGCGGTTTTCTGGAAATGGACGAAACACTTGAGGAAAGCGCACTACGCGAGTTAAACGAAGAAACGAATATATCAGACGTTGAACTGACACAAGTTGGAACTTTTGGACATCCCGACCGTGATCCACGCGGGCGTGTTATCACTATTGCTTACGTTGGAATCATAAATTCGGAACAACAGAAAGCTGTAGCAGGTTCTGATGCTGTGGAAGTTGCTTGGTTTTCAACATTAGAATTACCGCAGCTTGCATTTGACCATAGTGAAATAATTGAAAAGGCGTTGGAAGGATTAAAATGAAACACTTCGGCTTAACCTTGAACCTAAAAAACGATCCAGCAATTATTGAACAATATAAGGCGTATCATAGAGATGCTTGGCCAGAGACATTGGCAGGTCTAAAAGCGGTTGGCATAACGAAAATGAATATCTACTTGTTAGGTCGGCGTTTATTTATGGCAATGGAGACTGTGGACACCTTTGATATAGAACGGGATTTCCCGCGCTATCTTGAAGAACATCCGAAGTGTAGAGAATGGGATGAATTAATGCGAACTTTTCAGGAACCGATTGAAGAGGCACAACCAGGTGAATGGTGGGCACAGATGGAACCTGTATTTGAATTATAAATTGGCATAGAACGTGAACATATAAGGTGTTGACAATCTTGTTTGTATGATTTCAAAGGTTGAAAAATGACAATCAGTTACGACTTCATAGTATTCAGTGGTAGACTTTCAGAGAACAGTTGGATCCTTGGGATGAAAGCGATTCAAGGCGAAGTGCCTCTGGATATCGTCATACCGAGTTTGCATACATCATCAGATGCCGAGGATAAGGATATAATCGGAGTTTTGACAAAAGAGGGTATCTCGCGAGAGAGTTCCGATGTGATGGAACTTTACCGATATCTTCGGCAGTTAAACCCCAAATCGAATCAAGCATTTGGATACAATGAAGTTGCAATCCGCAATATCCATACCCGCCTAAATTTGCTAAAGGTTGACGAAGAGCTTCGCGTCCAAATTACTTATACCGAACGTAGAGAAAACTATACTCCCGTCGCATATAATATTAAATTGTTAGGCATCTTCCAGATTACAGATGCCGATACATTCGATTCTGAATCGGAAACACCTGAAATCACTGAAACAGATACGGCTGAAGAAAATATACAAGATGTTCCTGAACAAGATGAGAAAAATGTGATTCCAACAGAATTCCCTCAAACGGATCCAGAAATACCGGTTTATAAAACGACGAATACGCTGGAAAAATTAATCACTTTTACGCGAACACTACAAGCCGAGTTAAAAGAAACAACGGAAAATCTCGCTTTAATGACTGAAAGAGTGCAATTATTGGAAGAAGAGCGCCAACGCTACCGAGAGCAAGAAAACTTGCTGCAAGATATTCTTGATCGTCTCAACCAATTAGAAAATTTAAACAACCGAATTGACTCCCTTGAAGAAGACCGTCATCAGCTTGGCAAGTTACAACAAACTTTAACAACGTATTTTAAAACTTCTAATCGGCAAACCCAAGCATTGCTTAAAGAGGTCAGTGATGAAACGGACGATGTCAACGCAGAAATTAACCCTCGATCAAAAAGAAACGAATTCTGAAAGGAGAACCGTTTCATGATAAAAATTGGCACGATGTCTTTGAATGTCAAAGGCACCACAGCAACCGATTTTGCCCAAATCGTATATGATCTCGGCTTTGATGTAATTGAACTCCATTCCAGTGCTTTTGAATCTACTGATGCAACTTATCTACGGGACCTAAAGATGAACCTCATGCGAAAAGGTTTGCCATTAGGTTACATCGGAGTCAGCAATAATTTCGGTAAACCTGTTGCTGAACATCCCGAACAGATTGCGCTTATTAAGCAATGGATTGACGTTGCAGCCTTTATGAGTTGTCCGATTGTTCGGGTTTTCGCTGCCTACGTACCTGCAGATTGCGATGATGAAGAGACATTGTGGCCTCCTATGATTGAAGGCTTTAAGGAGGTAGCAGAATACGGATACGAATCGGGGATTCTCGTTGGTCTTCAAAATCATAATCACAACAACGTTACACGCACTGGGGATGCCGTTTTACGTGCTTTAAATGAAACTGACCACCCATATTTCACACACATTTTGGATACGGGGCAGTATGCAGGTTCCCCTGGTGCAAGTGGACATCGCGGTTCCCCTCATCCAGATTACGACTGCTATGCCAGTATTAAACAAACTGCCCCTTATGCTGTTTACGTCCGCACAAAGTTTTATGAGATTGATAGCGGTGTAGAGGAATGGCTGGACTACCCGCGAGTTTTGGATATTTTGCGAGGTGTTGGGTATAACGGTTGTCTTTCAGTTGTCTATGAAGGGCAATCTGATCCGATTGAATCGATGCGTAAGGCAAGAAGTTATTTGGAATCTATATTGTAAATCACAAGTTGTAGAGGAGAAAATGAAAACACGCGCTGCTGTCATGTATGAACACAATCAACCTGTGGTTGTTGAGGAGTTGGAGTTAGAAGAACCGAGAGCGAATGAGGTTCTCGTCCGCACTGCTGCAAGTGGGGTGTGTCACTCCGACCTTTCTGTTGTCACGGGTGCTATCTACTACGATGCGGCTGTTGTGCTTGGACATGAGGGTGCGGGTGTAATTGAACATGTTGGAAGCGATGTAACAGATTTTCAGGTGGGAGACCATGTAATCCTCTCATTTGTCACCTATTGCGGTGATTGTTACATGTGTCAGATGGAAAAAGTGTGTCTGTGTGAAAGTTACAATGTGGAGCGCGGTTTTCAATTAGATGGGACTTACCGCTTCTATAACAAATCAGGTGATGGAATCCTACAAATGGCACGGATCGCAACGATGTCGGAATACATGGTCGTGCCGCAACAAAACCTCGTCAAAATTGACCCTGATTATGCGTTAGAGAAAGCAGCACTTGTAGGGTGCGGTGTGACAACAGGCGTTGGTGCTGTCTTGAATACTGCAAAAGTTGAACCCGGTAGTTCCGTAGCGGTTATTGGCACAGGGGGAGTCGGTTTAAATGCTATTCAAGGTGCTGCGCTCGCACAAGCAGAGAAGATTATCGCTGTTGATATTGCAGAGAAAAAACTTGACTTTGCCAAAAGTTTTGGCGCAACGGATGCTGTCAATGCTGCTGAGATTGATCCGGTTGAAGGAGTTCGTGAGTTGACAAATGGTCGCGGTGTAGATTATGCGTTTGAAGTAATTGGGAATCCAGAGACTATCGCTCAAGCATATCGTATGGTGCGTGCCGCTGGTACTGCTGTTATTGTCGGAATAGTACACCATCAAAAGGAATTTAGTATTCCAGCCCAACACTTTGTCACCTCTGAAAAACAGATCATCGGATCGTTCTACGGTTCGTGCCAACCGCGGGTAGATATGCCGAAACTTCTCAGTCTTTATACGGAAGGAAAGTTGAAGTTAGATGAACTGATTACTCGCCATTATTCTCTTGATCAGATAAACGAGGCATTTGCCGATATGGAAGCAGGTGAAAACGCCCGTGGTGTAATCCTTTTTAATTGACAGCCTTCCTTTTATCACAATGAATACGCAAAATGAAATCCATACACACCTCTGTCCGTGAACAGTTTAGCCAACATGCTGACTATTATGCAGAAAGCAGCGCGCATGCCAAAGGTGATACTCTTGAGGTTATCCTTGACTTTGCCGATCCGAAAGGAACAGAAAAGACGTTGGATATTGCGACAGGTACAGGATTTACAGCGTTTGCACTTGCACCTAAGGTAGCACATGTAATCGCTACGGATCTCACGCCTGAGATGGCTGTAAAAGCATCCGAGTTAGCGCAGGAACAAGCGATAGAAAACGTAGCGTTTTCCGTTGCTGCTGCAGAGTCTTTACCGTTTGCCACAGCTTCGTTAGATTTAGTAACCTGTCGACTTGCCCCACACCACTTCCAAGATGTTCCCAAATTCTTGAGCGAGGTCCATCGTGTTTTACGAACAGATGGACTTTTTTGCCTTGTAGATTCCGTTTCCCCTGAATCTGAAAAGTTAATAGCATGGCAAAATCGGGTTGAAAAGTTACGCGACGATTCTCACGTATATGGGTATCCGCCATCTCAGTGGGATGCGATGATTTCGGATGCCGGTTTTGATATTGAGAAAACAGCACACACGCGAAATGCGTTGATGTCGTTTTTATGGTGGGTGCGTCCACAGAAAAATCCGCCGGAAGTAGTACGCGAAATCCGTGAAGCTTTTGCCCAACTTTCACCTGATGATGCAAAAGAGCATTATACAGTTGAACCTGCGGATGATGATTTCTATTTTTCGTGGCCGATGTATGCAGTTAAAGCGCGGCGAGGGTAAAATCTCTTAGATGCGGTAGACAATATGTTTAGACATATTTTAAGAAGTAGTGACAAAGTTCTCTAATCTAATTCCTTATTAATATCAGAGTTGATCTTCAATCCATTCGTCATCGTGGTCAGGGTTATAGATTAGCCCTTTTTTGATGTCAAGACAGAGATCAAGCATCTCCAAAATCATGTGTCCTACAAGCACAGGTACATTTTCTGGTATATCTGTCACCTCAATTGAATAAATAAATCTGTCCACAATACCGTTTGTGGTTTGCCCTTTCCTACTACTAACAGGTGTCAAACCGAGTTGTTCAACGAGTGATTTCGGTAAAGACAATTGAGAAGCACCAGTATCAACGACTGCGTTTTCAACAGTTATACGCCGAACCTCCTCAGGATCAATAACGCCTGCCTCTGTCAGATTCAAGTCTTTTATAGTGGAAACCATAATTACTTGCACACGATTGTAGCGTAACCTGTTAGGTTGCTTACACTCTGCACAAACTGGAAAGTTTGTGCTACGGCACAGTCCAATAGGTCGGTTTAAGTCCTACAGACCAAAAGTGTGCATATATTTTTGTATTTCACTATAAATTTACAAGTTCAATTCTCGTTGTATGTTTCATTGGTCCCTGATAATCCTTAGCATAAATTGATGGTGTGTAATGTTCAGGATATATTTTAAGGATAACATATAGATTCTTGAATAGCAAGTGATACTTGATAGTATTAGAAATATTCAGGGGTGGGATAAATCAGGTTCACAAAGTTTCTCCTACAGAATAAATGTGCGATGAATTGCGGTTTGTAACCGTTCAATTCATCGCACAATAAAGTTATATAGTAAAATCCGAAAATATGTTCACATTTCAATGAACAACAATCCCGCACCATCGCCGCTGGCGAGGTTTCCTAACCTCGCTAATGTATAAGGTAATTATGGATTTTACTATAAAACCAATTTTAGAACGTTTGTGTCAAGCGCGCCATAGCTAAACGCCCAATTTCTGGTGTTCCGACGAATTGCTGATGTTTATGATTCAGTAGATTTTGGACAGTCACTGAAAGGCGCGGTTTAAGACCGAGTGGAATAGCATAGCCAGCGTTTAAATCAATCGTATAATACGATTCCACCTCACCGACATAAACCCCTGATCGAACAGGAAATCCCTGCACAAACCGTGCTCGTAGCCCTACACCCAATCCGAGATCAATATTAGTGTATTGAACGGTAGCACCGAATTTATTTTTAGGAGCGTTTAGGGCAATATCACCGATTCCGTCAACGTTTTCAAAGAAATCTTCGCTAACAAACGAATAATTTGCACCGAGACTCCAGCTTGGATTGAGAAAAAAGGTAAAATTCATATCTAATCCGTTCAGAGATATGTCCCCATAGTTGCGATAGGTTAACATAACAGCATTTGGGTCTACCGCTTGTTCAGGTGTTACCGTGCCAAAGGGAATGAATGCGGCACCGTTATTTTCAGTTCCTGCTACGAAAAGTGTAACTAATTCATCAACAGGGGATCCGTTACCGTTTCCACCTTGAGTAGGTGCATCAAATGCAAGCAGTGCTTGGGCAAGCGCTGCATTTTGAGGATCGGCTAATGCTGCCCCGATCTGTTGTCCTAAAGAAGCACTCAAAGTTGCCGCATCCAGGAACACATTCGGGGTTTCCACGAATAACGGAGCGATGAAATTGTTAATCCTTGAGTGATACACATCAGCAGAAAAAGCCAATCTATTTAGGAGAATACCTTTGTATCCGACCTCATAAGTTTGCGTGATAGTTGGCTGAAGCGAGTCTACATCATTTACATCTTCAACATCAATAAAATTTGATGTCTGTGGATCAAGAGAACGTAAGACATTGTTCACACCCGTTACCTGTTGCGGGATAACGCTGTCAAATCCTGCGGAGAGGGCTGTCACCATCTCAGCTGGCAGTCCTTGTGCGGCTAAACCTGCTTCAAAAGTTGGCTTTGCTGCAGCCATCACAGCACTTCTGGCAACACCCCACATGACATTGGTAAAAAGCGGATCGTTGAGAGGAATATATGCACCATCTTCAAGCTTGCCTAACGGCGAAAAGGGAGAACGGAACAGTGGGTTACCATCCTCACTTCTTTTAAAGGTAAATCCTGTGTCTGAGGGAACACCTTGTGCTCGTATGTCAATATTTGGACCGAAGCCTAATGCAGGTTCAAAGTTGGCACCTAACTTAAATGCATCCGGTGCTGAAAGAATATCAAGGAACAGGTTTGAAGTCCCTGGCGTATTGAAAGCGCGGTTATAGGTTACCCTAACATTATGGTCGTCATTCGGTTGAAACGCAAGCGCGACTCTGGGTGAAAGCACAATATCGTTGAGATGGTTATGTTGATCAGCTCTTCCTGCTGCAAGCAACTTCAGCTGCGGAAGGATATTGGTTTCCGATTGTAAATAGGCACCTATTTCGTCTATGTTGTCGTTTTCTTCGTTGGCGCCATTAATTGTGCCTTCAGTATCAGGGCGAGTAAGCAAGACATCCAATCCATAAGTAAAACGTTGCACATCTCCAATCCCATAACTGTGTTGTATCTGCGCAACATACAGGTTGGAATTGTCAACTGTTGGCAAACCTGTCCGCAGGACATAGGTATCCCCAGCATCACTCCGATTCCAAAATGCTTGGGCAAAGAGGTCCTTGTAAATGAAACGTGCTTGAGCATAACCGTAAGTCCAGTTTTTAGCTTGTCCAGCACCAATACCGGTCAGTTCAATACCGGTGGCTTGTGTCAAACCGCTGGCAAGAATTACGGTTGCATCATCACTGGGACTATAATCAACTCGGAATTCGCCGCGAGCGTATGCAGAATCAAATACAGGTTCCAGTTTGCCTTCCATGTCTTCTTTAGCACGACCTTCTTCCCAATCATCACCTCGCATATAATTTGCTGTCAATTTATAACCGATTGTGTCGTTGATAACACCGGCATGCCGAAGTGAACCAGTGAGTATACGTCGTTCACCAACACCTACACTAACCGTTGTGCCTTGTGAAGTGAACGGAGAACGGGTGAGAATGTGCATCACACCGTTGGCGCTGTTCGGACCGTACAGTGCCGCACCCGGACCTGATACAACTTCAATCTGCTCGATATCTTCACTTATAGTAGGTATAAGTGTGTAGGCATTGACACGCAGTGAAGGAACACTTGCAATCCGATTGTCTACGAGCGACAAAAGATTGCCTGAAAATACATTATTAAAACCGCGCACGACAACATACGAGGTGCCGATGCCAGATGTAACAACATCCACTGCACGTAACGATTTTAAGTGTTCTGTAACACTCAGCGAGACTCGGTCTTTGATTTCAGAGTCGTCAAGCAAAGCAACTGATGCTGGTGCTTCAAGAACTTTTTCCTTACGACGTGATGCCGTTACTGAAACCTTTGCAAGTTCTATGACCTCAGACGAAAGTGAAATCTCTACCGATCTTGTTTCATCTGAAGCAAGTTCAACATTCGCTATTACCTCTTCGGCGTATCCCGGAGATGATGCGGTAATTGTGTAGACACCTGCAGCTAAATTAACTAATGCAAGTGCGCCATCCGCATCGCTAACACCTTTAGCAGCATCGCCAGTTTTAGGTGTGACGGTAATGGTAACATTATTCAGTTTATTGCCGGTTTGGGCATCTGTTACTGTGAGGTTCAAGCTTGCGGCTTGCACAGACACCGTAGCAACTCCTAAAAAAATGAATAAGACGAACACCGCTATACCTACTAAGATCAATCGTTTCATTACATTAACTCCTTTATTAAGAAACATTGGTGGTTACCACTTGAAAAAGCAGCACCCAAGAACCAATATCAAAGCAAGACAGGCGACGAATTGTCGTGTCAAAAATGTTTGCTGAAGACAAATATTCAGCAATCTAATAACAGTGGTTAAGTATCACAAATCTCAAAAGAAAAAGCAAACTTTTTTAATTGTGGTAGATTTTAGAATTATTGTGTGCTAATACCAAATTAACGAACAGGATTTATCCTAATATAACCTAAGTTGCTACCTATAATATACTTTTAAATCCATGGGATTTGCTCTAT
>JAPPMR010000674.1 GCA_028818995.1 Candidatus Poribacteria bacterium
CCGTTAGAATCACTGGTATCACCGGATTCAATTTGCTCCCGAAGTTACCCGCTAACCGACAGTATTCTATCTGCATCATGAGGACAGCAGCGGAAACGAGCAGCAAGTAAAACCAATCACCCCAATAGATTATCAGGAGGATTAGCGGAACCAGCACTACAACACTCAAAGCTCGCCGCCAAAACATAATTAGTTCTCTAACAGTTCAGATTCTTTTGCATCAGCTAAATCGTTAATTTGGTTAACGTAGGTATCGGTTAAATTCTGTACCGGGTCAGCATCACTACGACTACTTTTCTTATCGCCGCCTCTGCCTTTGCTTCTTCGGCTGCCTGAACCAGAATCACCGCCTTCAAGTTTCTTGATTGCATCGTTCGCATCTCGACGTATGTTCCGAATAGCGACTCTGCCTTCTTCAGCTAATTTTTTTACCAATTTAGTGAGTTCGACGCGCCGTTCAGTTGTCAACTCTGGCACCTGGATCCGAACAATACTACCATCGTTGCTGGTGGCGAGTCCTAAATCAGAAAGCGCTATTGCTTTTTCAATTTCCGTAATTAATGTCTTGTCCCAAGGTTGGATAACAAGTTGATGCGGTTCTGGTGTGGTAATCGTCCCAACCTGATTTAATGGGGTTTTGCTACCGTAATAGTTGATTGTAACTTGATCTAACAACGCGGTGGTGGCACGACCTGTTTGGACATGCGATAACTTCGCTGTTGTAGATTCGACTGTTTTCTTCATTCGTGATTCAGCATCTTTCAGTACTTCTTGCATCTGGATTCCCTATTCCTTTCTGTTTCGCCGATTCTGATCTATCTAAGGCATCCTGTCTGAAATCATATTCACTGTCCAAGGACGTAGAGTACAAAACGTTTTACAACGATATTCTCACCGAGTTGCGCGATCGCATCCTTGACAAGGTCCTCAATAGTTTTATCGGCATCGCGAATGTACGGTTGTTTTAGTAGACATGCTTCCGAGTAAAATTTAGAAAGCCGTCCTTCAACAATTTTATCAACAATATGGTCAGGCTTACCTTCTTGTAGTGCTTGTGTCTTCAAAATTGCTTTTTCAGCATCAAGATCTTCTGCCGGAACCTCGTCTTCACCAACATATTTGGGTTTTGCTGCAGCGACTTGCATAGCGATCTCTGTCGCTAATTTCTGAAACTGCTCTGTTCGAGCAACAAAGTCGGTTTCGCAATTTAATTCTACTAAAGTGCCAACGCGGTTCCCTGGATGGATGTAAGAGATAATAAGACCTTCTTCAGTGGCTCGTCCACCTTTGACTTCAGAAGCGCGCAAGCCTTGCTCGCGCAATTTCTTAATCGCAGCGTCTATATCTCCATCCGTTTCTGCTAATGCCTTTTTGCAGTCCATAATTCCGGCACCAGTACGCGAACGTAGTTCACTGACCATTTTTGCTGTAATTGCCATATTTCCTCCGAATTAGATTCAATTTGATTTTTCAACCACCATGTTTGAATGCTAAAGTTAAAGACCTTCAGTTATTTGGATCTACCATCCTGAAAGTATTTGAGTATAAAACTACTGTGGGGGTCTTCGTGGTCGTCCTGTTCTTCTTTTTGGACGAGGTTGACGTGCTTGCCGTTGTTCACTATCACCAATTGCTTCAGGTTCAGCAGAAAGCTGCGCTTCGTCTAACATCTGGGCTGTCTGTTCTTCATGTCGTTCAGCTTCAGCAACCTTATCAATCTGAGTTTCTTCGGGCTTTTCCGCTTCTTCAGTTTGTTCGCCTTCTAACGCATCACCCCGTCCTTCAATTACTGCTTCTGCTAAAACAGCGCAAATTAACCGAATTGAACGGATAGCATCATCATTGCCTGGAATCGGTAGATCAATCGGATCAGGATCACAGTTCGTATCTACTATCGCAATTATGGGGATACCGAGTTTGTTTGCTTCAGCAATAGCTGTGTGTTCTTTCCGAGTATCGGTGACAATGACGACTTCGGGGAGGACAGACATTTCTTTAATGCCAGTGAGGTTATTCGCCAATTTTCCTTTTTCTCGCCTCAACCGGATAACCTCTTTTTTGGGGCGTTTTTCAAGTTCACCGCTTGTCTCTTCAGACTCAAGCTCGTCTAATCTACTGATACTTTGCCGAATTGTCTGGAAGTTAGTCAACATGCCGCCAAGCCAGCGGTGATTGACATAATACATTTCACATCGAGCAGCCTCTTCTAATACAGCTTCCTGGGATTGCCGTTTTGTGCCAACAAAAAGTGCTGTGCCGCCCCCCGCAGCAACGCCTTGGACAAAATCCACCGCGGCTTCAAGCATTCTCAGTGTCTTCTGCAAATCAATTATATAAATTCCGTTGCGTTCAGCGAAGATGTACTCTGCCATCTTCGGGTTCCAACGTCTGGTCTGGTGACCAAAGTGAACGCCACATTCAAGGAGTTCTTTCATTGTAACTGCCAAAAATAACCTCCTGGGTTTACTGGAGTCTCAAGACTCCTCATTGGGTTTATACGTCCACCCCCTTCATATTTGCATCAGACTCTCATAACGAGAGAACCCGCCGTGCAAATCTGGAGGTGTGTATCTCTGGTAATACCGTTTTATATATGTGATCAAATTTTAATAATTATACCACGTTTGTAGCAGGCATGCAACATTTTTTCTTTAGTTATGAGCTATTTTGCGCTAAGTGAATTCCATTTGATAGGTAAAACTGATCTCAACTTAAACGATGCTACAACGTCTATTTGCAAAAATCTGGAGCCCAAAATGCAAGAACTACTTAAGCAGATAGCATCACATATCCAAATCAATTTAGATAAGATCTCAGTCGAACCGATTTACCACGGTAAACGACAAAAACCAAACGTCTTTCGCCTGAAAGTCAGAAGAAAGAACTATCTACTCAAACAGCACGATATTACTGAACCTATTCCCGAATCAGGTTTCACACCATTTCAGATTGAGAAGTTCACCTTATCAACACTTCACAAGGGTGGATGTCTTGTGCCGCGAATTATTTGGGAATCTGAACAACACCAAGCATTGTTACTGGAATGGCGTGGCGATCAAACACTTGATTCCTTAGCACAGAGTAGATCAGTGTCAAGTCTCATGCTTGATATGCAGACTATTCTTAATGTATTTTGTCATATTGAAGAAGTCTTTAGAAAAAACGAGTCACAATTCAGACCCTATATATTTCATTTTAATCTCAAGCAGACCTTGC
Organism: Candidatus Poribacteria bacterium; assembly: GCA_028818995.1. The sequence continues at coordinate 3,217 of JAPPMR010000674.1, forward strand.
AACGTCTACTTGAACAGGGTAGGAAAACAGTCGATTATCTGCAACATCTGAGTAAGACACCGCCTACCGCATCGCAAGCAGCGCAACTTGACATAGCATGGACTTCTCTTTCAAATCATCTGCTTGATGCCAAACCAACCCTGGGCGGTCTTGACTACCAAGCACGTAATATTGTGTTTGACAGGGAACTCCCGTATTTCGTTGATTTTGCGAGTGTTGGTTGGGATTGGCAAGAACGCAGGTTGGTACAATACCTTAATAGTATCGGTGCGTCCCAAGAAGGTGCTAACTTTGTATCTTTGCTGGACCGTGAATTGGTTGATGCTTATGCAGAACGGGTCATTGAACATCTCGAAAAATGTTCCACCGCAGACATAGCCGCACGTGTTGATGGGCATCATTTGCTTTTTTATCTCTCAATTTTGCATCGGATATTGCAAGCGGTTGCAAAACCCGAAACGGCTGAAAATCAAATTTTGTTAGATGCGTGGGGAGATGCCCAGTTGAGATTTCAACGGGCAATGGAACTGATTATTAACACTGATTTGAGTGATGACATTTATACTTCCCAAATCCGCGAAATGATTGGAAATTTCAGGCAGACATTACATAGATAGAAATTTCACTACATCAAAGTTTTTCAGGATTATCCGAGTTGTCAGGAATAATAGTTTCTCCAAGCTTGGTCAGAAATTCCTCTGCTTCCGGTGTTGAAGGTTTAATTATTGTTGATAATCCGGGGTTGTGAAATTTAGTTTGAAATGAATTGAGCAAGTCATAAAGGGATTTTAAATTAACCTGCCGCTTGTGAATAGCATCACGAACATTCTGAAATTGTTCCTCTACTGTTTCTTGTGGAATACCGTCAGGACGGTTTGTTATGAGAAGTTTTTCAGTGCCGTTTAAGGCACGTGATGCCATCCAGTACCGCAAGCCTTCAGCACCTCCAATTCGGTTGTAAACGAATAATCCGGCACCTACACTCACAATGAGAATTACAAAAATAAAAATAAGTACACGTCGGTAACAACCACTGATCTTCTGCGCTATGAGTGACATCTATAGTATTTTTCCTTCGCGAATCGTTAAAGCGGCATTGATTTTCTGAGTGCCGATAAACTTTGTTCTGTGTGCATCGTAGAATTCAAATTCACCATCAATCACTTCTAAAACCGCTATATCCGCTGTTGTCCCAATTTTTAGATTACCAAGTTGTTTTTCGCGTTTGATGGCTTTAGCAGCATTGAAGGTTGCTTTTTCAATCACTGCCTCAAACGAAAGTCCGAGATGCATCAGTTTTGATAAAGTTGTTGGTAGGTCATAAACGGGACCGTTGATATTACCAGTGTGGAGGTCAGTGCTGATAACATCAGAAATAAAACCTTGTTCCATCGCGCGTTGTGCAATTTCGTAATGAAAACTCCCTGCTCCATGCCCAACATCAAAGATCACACCATCTTGCTGTGCCTGCCATGCCTCTGGGATGACCCTTCCTTTTTCGTCAACGATGTTATCACCATTTCCTTGAAAACAGTGGGTAATTACATCACCCGGTCGCATCAATTCCAAAACATCTGGAAACGGGACACCTGCACCAATATGACACATCACAGGCGTTCCAGCTTGTTCTGCTGCTTGAATAGCAAGTTTCAGCGGTTCTACGCCGTTGTCGCCTACCTGCATTTTGCCTTGCCGCACTTTTACGCCTACCGTGATGTCACGATTGGCTTTTAACGTATCAGCAACGCGATCTGGATCTGCATAAGCGAGGTCATGCATCTCTCCAACTGGACCGTAGACAAGTCCAATACCAGAAATGTGGATGTAGTTTAATATGTTCGTTTGTGCAGGTTCTGCGATGAATTCACGGAAACCGGGAAAAGTTGCCCAACTGGCACTACCAGCATCAACAGTCGTTGTTGTGCCCGATGTAGCGCAAATGCTATCGGCTTTAATACCCCACGTTGTAACGCCGTAATAGACATGCGTATGGATGTCTATCAACCCTGGTGTGACGTATTGATTCTTGACAGAAATAGTCTGTTTTGCCAAAGTTTCTGGGATATTCTGCTTAATTGCAGCAATAACTCCGTCCGTAATAGCAATATCACGAAGTGCATTTAATCCTTGGGCGGAATCTATGACGGTACCACCCTTGAGTAGAATATCGTACTTCATTAGCTATACACCACGTTTTTCACCCCAGATATCAACATGCACGCGCGGTGAATAACGATACCCATTTTGTTTGCAAAGTGCAACTAACCATTCCTGCTTCTGATTTAGCACCTGTGGATTTTTGCCTTGAGGCATCAACATAATAGTTTCAGCGGGAATGCCAATATCTGTTTGCAAGGTTTGAATTTCCACAAGATCGTCCGGTGTATCTACAACAAACTTTACTTGACACGTATAGGTGTCTAAAAACTTGCGGATAACTTCAGGACAGATACGTCCCCGTTCGTGCCGTTTATAAAAACGATTTTCTGACAGAGGGTTGGAATTGCGCAACTTTGGACTCATTGAAATCAAGTGTGCGGCAACTTCTGCGAAAAGTGTGGCATTTGTTTCAATTGTGATGTGATGCCCCTGTTGATCTAACTCGCGGCAGAGGATTATCAATTCCTTGGTTTGAATAAACGGTTCACCACCAGTAATAACGACATGCTTGCACCCGAATTGAGTAATTGCTGCAACACTTTCTGCAACGGTAATATCTTTATTTTCAGGTTCCCAAGATGTATAAGGCGTGTCACACCAAGTACATCTCAGATTGCAATAACTTGTTCGAAAGAAAACAGATGGAACCCCTATGAGTTGTCCTTCACCCTGAATTGTATGAAACAGTTCGCTATATTTCATAGGAAATTCCACAGTTAGAATTAGGAAGAAGGAAACACATTTTTTCTTAAAAGCACTTAAGCTTCAATGAGTTCAATCTGAACGTTATCTGGTCCCTTAAAAAATGCCATCATGAGTCCGGAAGGTTTTAGGTCTTCAAGTTCTGCCCCCTTTTTCTGAAGTTCGGCAACTGTAGCGTCAAGGTCTTCTACAGTAAAAGCGAGTTGATAGACACCCCAGCGCGGATTGCCGCTCGTCGGTTCAACATCCATATCGCCAAATTTGGGAGAGAGGAAGATGCGTTCCCCACCAATTTCCATCCGTACAATTTTTAACCCTCTGACTTCAACAGTATCGGTTACCTTTCCGTCAAACATCTTTTCGTAATATTCAATTGCACCGTCAAGGTCTTCACATCTGAGATGGATATGATGAAATGTAAATGCCATAAAGAACTCCTTTTGATAAATTGCATATATGATTTTTAGAACAACAAATTTGTCAACACGTAATTCATAAGTTTCTTTCAAGGATGGTAATTAACCTTAAATAACGTGAGTTTGATAAATAGTTAGGACTTCCACATTTCCTCTTAAAATCCCCTTGATAAGGGGGATTTAGGGGGTTCGAAACACGAAAATAACGATTTTTAAAGCAAATATGTCCGTTATCTGTTCAATTTACGCTTTTACTGTTAATTATCAAACTCACGTTTAAATAATATACCTTGTTAGCAATACAATTTCAATACAATTTGTCTAATGTTGGCAGGCCCTTTGATCACTTTCTAATACACGTGTGCAAACGTGAATTCCCACAGCAGCACGTTACCGCCACCGCTCGAGCTTGCGATTACTTTTCCATCTGGACTGAACGCGACATCAGTGACTGCAGATTTATGTCCTGCCAAAGTCAAGAGAGGCGCGCCGGTTCGCACATCCCACAAACGCACGGTTTCGTCCCTACTCCCACTCGCGAATATTTTACCATTCGGACTGAATGCAACGCTATAGATATTACTCGTATGCCCTTTCATTATTCTAAGCAAAGTGCCACTTTGCGCATCCCATAAACGAACAGTGGTGTCATCACTTGCACTCACTATCATCTTCCCATCTGGACTAAACGCCACGCTGTTGACACGACCCGTATGCTCCTCCAACGTTCGAACAGATGTGCCGGTTCGCACATCCCACAAACGAACAGTATTGTCCCTGCCCCCACCTACAATCATCTTCCCATCTGGACTAAACGCAACACTGTTGAAACCAGCCTTATCCCCTTTTAACACCCGAAGATGAGTGCCTTTTTGCGCATTCCACAAACGCACGGCATTGTCCCAACCCACACTTGCCAACATTTTTCCATCCGAACTAAACACGACACGGCTAAACACGACATTTGCACTTGCAAGCGTGTATCTGCCTCCTGTTGGTATTAGACGATGTGCACCAGTTTGCACATCCCATAGAGGAAAAATCTTGTCATCACTTGCACTTGCCAATGTCCTGCCATCTGGACTGAACATCACACTATAGACGCGCTTCGTATGCCCGTTGAACGTTCGTAGAGACGCACCTGTTTGCACATCCCATAGACGTACAATTCCGCTTCTACCGCCACTCGCCAATGTCTTGCCATCTGGACTGAACATGACGCTATGGACAATATCCATATGTCCAGTCAGTGTCCTAAGAGATATACCTGTCTGTACATCCCACAGATGAATGGTTTCACCAAAATAGCTCCCACTCGCCAGTGTTTTTCCATCTGGACTGAATACTAAGCTATCGACTAACTCGATATGTCCAGTTAACACCCGAATAGATGTACCCGTTTGCACATCCCACAGACGCACGGTTTGGTCATCACTCCCACTCGCAAGTATTTCACCATCTGGACTGAACACAACGCTTGAGATAAAACCCTTATGTCCTTTGAGTCTACGAAGAGGTTTACCGGTTTGCACATCCCATAAATGAATAGTTTCGTCCATATAACTTCCAGTCGCTAATGTTTTGCCATCTGGACTGAACGATATGCTTCTGATTCCTTCTGAATGTCCTTGCAATGTCTTTAGAGACTTGCCGGTTCGCACATTCCACAGACGCACAGTTCTGTCATTGCTTCCAGCCGCTAATATTTTACCATTCGGACTGAACGCAACTTTTCTGATCCCGCCTATATGCCCTTTGAACGTTCGTAGGAACTTACCGGTTTGCACATCCCAAAGACGCACGGTTTGATCAAAACCTCCACTCGCTAACTTTGAACCATCCGGACTGAACATAACACTTGAGATATAAGACGTATGCCCATTAAGCGTTAGAAGATGTGTGCCGGTACGCGCGTCCCACAAACGGATAGTCTCGTCAGTACTTGCACTCGCGAGTTTAGAACCGTCTGGACTGAACGCCACGCTTGTAACCCCACCCGTATGCCCTGTGAGCAGATCAAGTTCTTCACCTGTCTGCGCGTCATAAATCCAAATACCTATGCTGCTCGCTACCGCCAAGCGTGTGCCATCAGGAGAATACGCTATCTCATTCATTGAACCTTTACCGAGGCGTGCTTTTGCACCTTCGGGTAGACCCCATTGTGTATAGTCTTGAGCAAAGATATTTGGGACAAAAGCAAATATAAAAAACCAAATAGTTACAATCGAAATGAGCGTTTTTTTCATGAGAAAATACCTATTAGAATTCCAATTGATATTTTAAAAAGATAGTAAAGTTAGAAATAGAATCAGGGTAAACGCGTTCCCATATATGTTTAGCACAATTGACAAAACCTCTGAATGCTGTTATTATATCACATACAATACATCAGGACTTACGCATTTTTATAAAATGGTGTATACTCTTCTATTATGAATACATTTACACTCTCTGAAAAGAAGCATAACTTATATGCCGATTATTGTCAATTTTTGATAGCAAGTTTCACTAACTTTACACAAACCTATTTTGCAGATCACACAGACACTTGGAGCCACGATCAACTCAATCGGATGCGGATGCGACAGCGCAAGCATATCGCGTGCGCTGGAAGATTGAAGAACTCCATCGTGAGCTCAAACAAGTGACC
>JAPPMR010000227.1 GCA_028818995.1 Candidatus Poribacteria bacterium
ACACTCAGGAGTGTTAAATTCAATCCTAATGGGAAAACACTTGCAGGTGGAGGCAAAGCAGCGTATAATGGAGAGGATAATCCTGGTAATAAGGCAATTCGTCTTTGGAATGCTGTGACGGGTGAACACGAGCAAATACTATCGGGAAATATGGGAGACATCAACAGTGTGGCGTTCAGCCCGGATGGAAAAATACTTGCGGGTGGATGTGGTTTAGTGTGGAGTGAAGATATGGATGCTATTCTATTGTGGGATGCGAAGACGGGTAAACTCAAGCAAACACTCAAAGGACATGCAAGTAATGTCAATAGCGTTGTTTTCAGTCCGGAAGGTAGCACGCTCGCAAGTGGCAGCGCGGACAATACTATCCGTATGTGGGACGTTGCAACAGGCAAACACATTCACACTTTCAAGGGACATACAGGAGATGTCAATAGTATCACATTCAATGTGGATGGCAGTATACTCGCAAGCGGAAGTGCGGATGGAACGATACTTTTGTGGAATATCGCTACTTCAGATAGCACAAAATAGTGGATGTAATGTGATTATAACAACCTGTCTGCCAACTCCGTAAAATCGTTCACGGTCACATCGGGTTGATATGGCGTATCCTCATAAGGTAGATTATAGCGGTTAACAAATGCCCCTCTATACCCACACGCCCGCGCGCCCATAATGTCAAATGAATTGGCAGATACCATCAAACACTCACCTACTTCAAGACCCAGTTTGCCTGCAGCACTACGATAAACTGCTGGATGTGGTTTAAACGCGCCGACAGATGTAACCGAGATTACATCGTCAAAATCCCAGGCAACCCTTTCTGTAACAAGATATTCTAAAAACTCCGCATCTCCGTTGGACAATACCACTAACTGATACTGAGATTGCAGCCGTTTGAGCGCAGATAAAACCTCTGGAAAAGGTGATAGGTGTTGCCACCCTTGCATAAATTCTTCGACCGTATCAGGTAAAGCGTTTATGCCGTTTCGTCTGAGCGTGTAGTGCAGCGCTCGGCGCACCGTTTCCAAATACCCACTATGCCCAAGCATCATTATTGTGTCCTGATATTGCTCTATCCGTTGTCGGTAACGCCACTGTTCCCAAAAATCACCCGCAAATATATCGGAAGCATCGTGATTATCTAAAGATGCGCGGATAAATGGCGTAAGACTACCGCCTAAATCTAAAATTGTCCCGAATAAGTCAAAGGTCAGGGCTTTCGTTTCAGCAAAGTTTGCCATGAAATATTCTCATTTAACTTTGTAGGGTGGGGTCCCCGTGCCCCACCAAGTCTGTTATCCTGGGAACGGGCGGGCACAGGGACCCGCCTCTACAGACTATTTACTATCCTAATTCAACTGTTTTGCCAGTTGCCATTGCCTCAAAAGCAGCATCAATGACGCGCATCTGATTCACGCAGCTTTCGGGTGAGATACGGTGCGGTTGTCCTGTTTTTAAACATTCGCACATGTGCTCAAGCTGCAATGCAAACTGATTAACAGGATCAATATCAATCACTTCACGACCATCCCTGTTCTGTAAAACAATATTAACAGGAGAACCTCCATTATTCCATGCGGCATCAATTCGAAGCATGCCTCCTAAACCTGTAATTTCAGCATACTGCCCACCAGCACAATTAAAACCGGTAGAAATTTGGGCAGTTTTTTCATTGGGAAATACTAAGAGTAAGTAGGAAGCATCATCAACTTCCAATCCAGCTTGAGACGCTCCCGACACCCGAATCGGTTCAGCACCGAACATAAACCGTGCGTGGTGGATATTGTAGCATGCCAAATCGTAAATACTACCACCACCCTTTGCTTTGTTAAACCGCCAATTTGCTTCAGGTTTACGGCTTTCGGGACCGCCACCCCCGCCACCAGTGCAGAAAGTGCTGCGAAGTGTCATAAACTCACCGATTGCACCAGAGTCGACCAATTCTTTTGCTTTTATGTGCATCGGATGATGACGAAACTTAAACGCTTCAGCGACAAGAACACCGTTCTCTTGCGCTGCGCCAACGAATGCCTCTGCTTCTGCGGCTGTTGATGTGAAAGGTTTTTCACACAGAACCGCTTTCACTTGACGGGATTCGCATATTTTTATGCCAACTTCAGCGTGAAATGCACCCCACGTGCAGATGACCGCAATATCCAAATCTTCAGATTCCAACATCTCTTCCAAAGAGGTATAACGATTTTCAGGAGCAACATCGAACTGCTCACCAAAACCGGCTAATGCGCCTTCCGATACATCATGGATTGCCGCTAATTCAGCACTCGGTGCTGCTTGACACGCACCGCCATGAGCACGGGCAATTCCCCCAGTTCCAACCAATCCAACTTGGTAAATTCCATTTTTGGGCATAATAGTTCCTCACTGTTTTTCTTTATGGTTAATCTGCTGTTAATGTATAACCGTTTTCAATAATAGCCTCGCGCAAAAAATCAAAAGGGAGTTCACAAGGTTTGTCAACTCTTTTCCAACGTGCAACCGCTTCTGGACGCACTATAATCCGCCCTAACGGAATACCTAAATATGCTTCAAGCCTTTTGAGTGTCTCCTCCTGTTTCAGTACGAAATCCTCAAATCGGATTTGAATTACATGTTTCGGTTTCGGTGTGGCTTTCATCAACTGATATTGATAGTACCAAGAAATCGCACGTCTTTCGTAAATATCATCCGTTTGCTGATATTCGATGCCGAAGTCGCGTAAATTATCTGTTTTGTGACTCCCCAAAATACAATCCCTTGGATCACGAATCCAATGGATAAAACGTATTTCTGGAAACATACGCGTTATCCAAGGATAAACAAGTGTTGTCTCAGGTATCTTCCATCCTTTATTTTCGGATTTGTCGTTCAGCACATCCGATAAATAGGTATTGATAAGCTGCTCAAACTCTGGGTCAATCGGCATTGTAAACAACGGATCGAAATTCCACGATAAACCACCCTTCCATTTGACATATTTTGCCATTACTCGACACGCATCGTACATTGCGTGCGGCGGAATCTTGTCGCCAGAGGGATTTAGTTGGCTACCCATAAAAACGCCGCTGGCGTACAACGTATGTGAAATGGCACGCGTCCCAGAATGCCCACGACCAATCACAGTGATTAAAATTTCCATAAATTTGTAGACCTATACAACATTCGTAGAAAATACTTGCTTATTTTCATAAATTAATGATATTAATTAAAAGTTCATTGTGCTTGGATAGGCGGTATCCTCGTTACTGGTTTTTAGAATAATGAGGTAGGTGCCATCAGCATAAGTTTCATTTTAACAAAAATTTGAAAGAAAGAAAAGGTGTTTTTACATTGATAGAGTCATTTAGTTCTCTTATCGTTTAAACTTTGACTCAAAACTCTTTCTGTAGGAGCGAGTTCCAGCTCGCGACATCCGAGCAAATGCCAAAAAACGCTAAAACTAAATTACTCAGGACATTTAAAAAGGAGTATACATTCTCCTATGTCGTAATAAAGGAACTTTATATGCAGAAATCAATAGCAACATTATGTTTAAGTTTGTTAGTATTAACATTCATTGGATGTGATAACGTCAAAAGGGTTCTTGCCCCCACGCCAGAGCCAACTGTGAAAATCGGTTTTATCGTTGCTGGACAACGTGTCACCTATCCGAACGGTGCGGAAATGGCGGTAACAGAAATTAACCAGCAAGGCGGACTATTTGGTATGCAAGTTGAATTGATTGGTCATATCAACAAAGAGGCTATCCCAGAAGTCTCTGTCCAACTTGCTGAGTCGCTGATTGTTGAAGATGAAATCGTCGCTTTGATTGGACCGAACCGTTCATCTCACGCTGCTGTGGTAGGTCCAGTCGCACAAAAACATCGGATACCGATGGTTACCACAACTGCAACGAATCCAAATGTTACACAAGCAGGTGACTTTGTGTTTATGGCATCCTTCACGGACAGTTTTCAAGGTGCTGTTATGGCACAATTTGCGAAAATGGAACTCGGTATTTCATCCGCTGCCATCATAACACGAAGCGGTGACCTCTATACAGAAGGGATATCCGAATTTTTTGCATCTAATTTTACCTCACTTGGTGGAAATGTGGTTGCAAATGCGTCCTTTGAAGGTGGTACAACCGATTTCACAGAGCAGTTGACACAAATCGCAGAAATGAAACCTGATGCACTTTTCACAGCCGGTTTTGTTCAAGACATTGCAGATATTACACAACAGGCACGGGCAATTCCGTTGCAAAACGCCGCTGGTGAACCCACAGTTTTTCTCGGCGCGGATTCATGGGACAGTGTACTGTTGTTTGACGACGAAAACGCTAAAATAGAGGGCAGTTATTTCAGTGGTCACTTTTCACCCGATACAAACGAACCGAATGCGCGCGCTTTTGTTGACACTTACATGTCTGTTTATGAATCTACACCGACTGGGGGTGTTGCGGTAAGTTATGATGCGGTCAAATTGCTTTTTGAAGCGATAGAACGCGCTGGCAGTCTGGATGCAGAGGCAATACGGGACCAACTCGCTGCGACAGAAAATTATATTGGTGCAACAAACATTGCTCGTTATAACGAAAACCGTCAACCTACCAAGAGCGCTGTGATCTTTACTATAAAAGATGGAGAAAAGCAGTTCTACCAGCAAATTGATCCATAATAGTAGTTGACATAAGTAGTGTGTCGCAATTTTGCTTATTCTACAAGTAGGGAGTTTTCATGGGTATTGAGTTATTTCTTTTTATAGAAGAAAACCAAAACAGTTTTCAACAAAAACATTGTTAGGATACAAATCAATGTGCTTTTGTTTTGGTAAATGAATGGTTGCATATATGAAAAGGAGAAATACCACCATGAAAACTTCCTTTTTTTCGATTTTCACTGCGATTATAGTTTCAATCTTTTGTTTTAATTCTGCATCACAAGATAACGCACAAATCGGTTTACCTGAAGGCGCAATAGCACGTATTGGCAAAGGTTCTCTTGGACAAATCCATTTTTCTCCAGATGGTAGTAAGCTTGCAGTTTCAACTTCTATTGGTATCTGGTTCCACGATCCGAATACAGGAAAAGAGTTGGAATTGCTACAACGACCAAACATTTCATATCCATACGCTTTTGCATTTTCTCCTGATGGCAATACAATCGCTATAGGTGTTAAAGAGAAAAAGAAAATGCCAATCAGAAGTATTAGGTACCCAGTAGAATTGTGGAATGTCACCACTGGAGAAGAAAAAGAGATGCCAGTTGGTCACTTGCACAGAATTAAACCTATATCTTTTTCTCCCGACGGAAATTATGTTGCTTCCGTTGGAGGGTTTTCCAACACTGACCGCTTATGGAACACGCAGACTGGAGAAAGCATATCCATAAAAAGAATGCATGCAAAAGGCGTGAATTTAGTTCTGTTCTCTTTGGATGGACCAACTTTTGTCACCGTGGGGTACAACAACACAGCATATTTGTGGGATGGAAAAACGGGTAATCACAAAATCACACTTAGTGGACATTCAGAGCAAGTTTCTTCCGTAGCATATTCTCCTGATAATAAGACTATTGCGACAGGTAGTTGGGATGGAACGATTTGGTTGTGGGATGCTACCACAGGCACTCAGCAAACTACACTCACTTCAAACAAAGAAAGTGTGTGGTCTGTAGCATTTTCTCCAGACGGAAACTCCATTGTCTGCGGAACAGGAAACGGTAATGTACAATTATGGGACATACAGATAGGAAAACTAAAATCCACTCTCACTGGACACACAGAGAGCGTAGAATCTGTTACTTACTCTCCCGATGGAAAGATTATTGCTTCTGCCAGTTGGGATGATACAGTGCGATTGTGGGATGCTGCCACAGGTGAAACTAAAGCTATTCTCACAGGATATATGAATTTAAGTACCGCTGCATATTCTCCCGATGGCACTACGATTGCCACTGGAAGTGGCAATGACAAGGTGCGATTGAAGGTGCAATTGTGGGACGCAAAAACAGGAAAAATAAAAAACACTTTTTCAGGATGGGGTAACATTGCAAGAATCGCTTATTCCCCCGATGGTGAAACAATCGCCATTGCGATACCTTATGATACAGTTTTTTTGTTAGATGTGCAAACGGGCAAACTTAAAGCAAAACTCAAGCATTTCGGTTTGATTGGGGAGATTCTTAACGAAATTCAGGATAAAGAGTACAGTTTTTATTCTATGGCATATTCCCCTGACGGTATGACCATTGTGACAGGATTAGATTGTTATACCCACGAAAAGGGACTGGTATATTTGTGGAATGCAAAAACAGGAAGACGGAAAAGAGTAATATACAAAGGCAAAGGTGGTGTCAGAACTGCGGTATTTTCGGATGATGGCAAAAAGATTATCGCTACTGGAGATTGGCAAAAGAAGACGCGCGTCTGGGATGCCAAGACAGGGAAAGAACTCACGCCAACACCCACTGACATTCCCAATGATTCCCAGGGATTATTATATTCTCCAGATGGCACTACAACCGCACACATTGAGCCAAATGGTACTGTGCTAATCCGGAAAAAGGATGCAACTTCGCAGAGAGAATAGTTTATATCGTAGGTCGGGTAGAAGCGATAGCGAAAACCCGACTTTTTAGAGTGTCATGTCCAAATCAACACCATATAAGCGTGTGGCATTGTCGGGTTTCGCAAGCTCAACCCGACCTACAATATGTTTTGACAATTTGTCAATTAGAAACTGTATTACATAATTTGAAAATAGGAGAAAATATGAATAGACCACCAGAAGAGTTTATCCGAGTTGACGAAGAACGCCTTCTGAACTTTAGTACTGCCTGCTTTGAAAAAGCAGGTATAACACACGAACACGCCACACTCATCAGTCGTCTGCTTGTGAATTCCGATTTACGTGGTGTGCGTAGCCATGGCACACGGACGTTAAGCGGCTACTGTGGTGGCTTTGAAAACGGAAGTCTCAATCCCAACCCGAACATCCGTGTTATTCATGAAACACCCACAGCCGTTGTGCTTAATGGAGATGGTACACTCGGTTACCTGCCAATGGTCCGTGCTACTGAACATGCGATCGCCAAAGCGAAAGAAGTCGGCATCGGCATGGGACTCGTTCGCTACATTGGACATTACGGCTCGGCAGGACACTATGCCCGACTCTGTAATGAGGCGGGTTGTATCGGTTTTTCGGTACAAGGCTACCAGAACCATGGGAACGCGAGTGGTCAGGACCCCAAACCGCAACTCGGCTACTACGGCAATCCACCTATCTGTTTTGCAATCCCTTCAGGCGATGAACCCCCAGTTGTGCTTGATGCCGCGACATGTATTATGGCGGACTATCAACGGGGTCCAGAATTTGATGAACTGCTCTCTATTATTCCCGCAGCATTCTTTAAGAGCATCGGCTATACTGCAGTCGCTTGCCTACTCGGTGGTGCGTTAACCGGTTTCACCGAACCGGCACCAGAGGACACAGCAAAATGGAGTGGTGCCCATCGTCATGGCGGTATGGTACTCGCCATAGATATTGAATCTATTTTGCCACCTGATATTTTTCATGCTGAAGTTGATCGGTTGGTACGTGATGTCCGTGAAACTTATGAACCTTTGCCCGGAACAGATCAAGCACTGTTACCTGGGGCAATTGAAGTGGAACGCACAGAACTACATCGCCAAAAAGGCATCCGTTACGGTGAAATGGAGCAATCATCCGCACGCGCAGCGAGTGAACGTCTCGGCGTGCCGCTGCCTTGGGATGAATAACTTCGGACCGCCGTAGCAGAAAGGAAATCAAGAAAACAGATGCAATACTCCTTGCCTTTTTGGTAGAGCCATTCAATTGTTGAGTTTCTCCCAATTAATTATATTGTAGGAGGGAACTCCGATTCCCGACAATTAGTGGTGTCGTCGCGATTCGGAGATCGCTCCTACAGAATATATGTGAATTAATTTACATAATTTACTATAACATATTATTTTTCATCTTTGAATAAAAAACTTTAAGTGAGGTTTTCATTATGCATACTTGTATTAAAACCAATTTTTTATTTTACACGTTTACACTGTTTATATGCTTTAATGTCCTTTTTCTAATGAACATCGCTGCTCAAGACACCGAATCCGACAGCACCGACTATACTTATGAAACGATTACTGTTCCGGGTGTAGATTTTTTAGCGTTGACGGCGAGTAGCGACTTTGGAGATTACACCGGCTACACGAAAAGTGCTGATGGTGAAAAAGAAGTCGCCTTTACGCTGATTGATGGTGTTTTCACGCCCTATGGTTTTCCCGGTTCACAGAAAACGCATTTCTTTGCGCTGGGTAATAATGGTGTCGCTGCGGGACATTACAAGGATAGTGATGGGCTTTACCATGGTGTCATATTAGACGAAAATGGCGAGTTGAAACAATACGACTTTCCAGATGCTGTCCAAACGTTCATCTACGGTATTAGTGATGAAACGGGGGCACTAACAGGTAATTTTATTGATGCTTCTGGTGTTCGTCGTGGGTTCACAGGGAACATAGTAGTTGAGTTTCCTGGAGCAGCGGCAACTTATGCCGATTTTGTAAGTGCGGGCAATCTCGTAGGCAGCTACGTAGATGCTGAAGGCATATATCATGCATACGTTCTTACACGAGAGAGAGGTTTTACATCTCTCGGTCTTCCAAACGCGGCAGAGTTGGAATACTTTTTTTTGCACGGTATCAATGATGCGGGGACTTACGTTGCACGAGCTAAAGCAATTGATGATGTTCCACGTACCTATGTTGGCTCATTTGCAGGGCGACATGAATTGCAGTTTCCTGGCAGTGTGAGCACGGAAGGTTGGAATATTAATCAGGATGGCTCTATCGTCGGTTACTATGACACAGCGGATGGACGCAGACACGGGTTTACCGCCAGGCCTGCTCCACAAGTTGATGATGAACCCTCAGTCGTCGCAGAACTTAACTATACTTTTGAGAGTATTGATGTTCCCGGTGTAGATTTTTTAGAGTTGACAGCAAGTAGTGACTTTGAGGATTACGCTGGTAACACGCGGAGTGCTGATGATGAAAAAGATGTCGCCTTTACCCTCATCAATGGCGTTTTTAAGACATACAATTTTCCTGGCTCGCAGGGCACCTATTTCT
>JAPPMR010001006.1 GCA_028818995.1 Candidatus Poribacteria bacterium
CAGCTGACCCAGATGGCGTGCGCGGAATTATCCTAAACATTGACAACGCTGAGGTAGATAAACAACACGAGGAACATTGGGCAATAAACATCCATGAAGACACACCGATACACATCGGACAAGAGATTTATGTCTGTCCGACACACATCTGTCCATGTGTTGCATTACATCCGTTTTACTATGTGATTGATTCTGATGGGTATTGTCAAGGGACGTGGGAGGTCACCGCGCGCAATCGAAGTGTTTGATGATTAGGAAAAACAGCAGTTAAAAGATGCTATTAGTTTATACGTATAACTTCACTCGGAAGTTAATTTGCGTCAGTATCTGAAATACGTTTGTCCGATTCGCTCCTCTGTTTATTCATTTCGTTCAATTCAACGTAAATTCCTGCCAAAAGGTAGCTATAGCAGCCAACATGAACGGTTCCATCGAGTAAGTTTCAGGGTGCAAAATCATTGAAAACCCGACAACGAAAGAAAATATTACCGCTACAAATATAACTTGCCAAGGACGTTTTGAAATACGCATTTTTCCTCCAAATTATGGTGAACTTTGAAATTAAAGAGACACATTTTTTGTAGGAGCGATCTCCGAATCTCGACAAAACTCACTGATAGCCGGGAATTGGAGTTCCCTCCTACAACTCAAAATGTCCTGTAAATTCTAAAGTTCACTATATATAGGTTCAGTTAGGAAACCGAACCATAGGCGTGAATTTAGTGTTTGATCTTTCTTGTAGCAGGGTTTTCTAAACCTGATTGGGATTCTTGAGTTCCGTAGGAACGGTATGTTTATAGAAAAACGACACCCTTTTTTTGAGTTCCGTAGGAACGATATGTTTAAGAGGTGCTATTGGATACACATACCGCTCCTATGGAGCTCAAGAGGGTCTGACGCCGTATTCTCTATAAACATTCCGCCTCTCCGAGGCTATACATATCCAAGAAGTAGACCTAAAATCCTTAAATTGACACCTATGGTTCAGTTAGGAAACCGAACCTATCAAAGACTATTCAATAGTTTAGATTTAACTAAAATATCCATAATTCATTTTGATTAAATTACTGTAGTTTTCCGTCAACCCACAGTTCATATTCATAATGCCACGTTTTGTACAGAATTCAGATAATATAAGATAATCCGTCAACTTTGAAACGATGTTCCAACCCTATGTCATATAATTTGCGACGTCTTTCAAAGATTAATTCATCGCCAACATAAATATGTACCCTGCCCGACCACATCCTCCAATGATCAACACGAACAGTATGAGAATTTTCGGTTTCTACTAACCATTCACGCGTAACCATAATATATCTCCAACTGATTCAATTTGCTGAATACTATCGTTTATTGTCTTGATACACCTTCTGAACAGCATCAACCAACTTCCCGGCACCAAACCGCACCACATCTGTTGCAGGCAATCCTGTCTCCGCCTCTGCAGCAGCAATCGCCGCCTGCGCCTCCTTTTCAGATAGATCAAAACAATTGAGTGCTAATCCAATTACCTTTGCAAGTTTTATAGGCGCAGTTAACATCTCATAATGTGCTATCATCTCGGTTAAAGAAGGTAAAGGCACCGTATATCGTGCAACCTCTTTCCGCGAAGGTTGATGACAAAATATCATTGCATCGGGCATGCTACCGTGGAGTAGACTCAACGTTACCCCCGAATATCCTGGATGCACCAATGATCCCTGCCCCTCAACGATTAGAAGGTCGTGATTTTTCGCTCCTTCAAGCACAATCTGCTCCGCCGCGCCAGCAGTAAAGTCAGAAACAACAGCGTCAATCGCAATACCCCAACCCCAAACCATAATGCCGTTTTGCCCTGTTGGACAAAACTCAGCATTGAGTCCACGTTTCCTTGCTGAATTTGTAACCTCTATGCCAGATAGCATCTTCCCAACACGGCAATCTGAACCGACAGTGAGGATTACAGTCGCATCTACATCTGCAGCTTTACAAGTTGCCACAGGTAAGTCCTCTGGTGGTTTACGGGCATCCCACAACACCACGTTATGTGCCTCTGCTAACTCCGCCAGTTCAGCATTCTCACTCAAAAAATGGTGGAGACCGCTCATGATGTGCAAACCGTGACCAATTGCTTTATGGAGAATCCCACGCCACGTCTCTGGTAATTCACCACCAGGGGGAGCAATGCCGATAGCCAACATCGTTGGTTCAAACCGCATTGCCTCTGCAAGGTTGCGGACAACTGGTATTCCTTCACCAATCTCTATTACATCACTTACATCTTTTCCCGCTTTGGTACTATCAATGACAGCAACAACGTTGTTAGGCAGATAGCGCACCAAAACTGTGGCGGTCTTCGATTCTAAAACACCGAATGACCCTTCGGCAAGAATAGCAATTTTATGGGATTTTGGTTGTAATTGTTTATTCATTTACCAATAAATTATCACAAATCAATGTCAATTTCAAGTGGTATTGTAGGTCGGGTAGAGCGCAGCGAAACCCGACACGTTTAGCCTCTGTCGGGTTAGCATGTGTAAAATTTGAACATCAACCACATCTCATGTGGGAGGACTTTGTAAGTCCGATAATGCAAGATTCTCCTTTTGTCTGAACCAAGATTTTCAGGATTTTTAGATTTACAAGATTACCCTTATCTTATGCATATTAAAATCCGCGCAATCCGTGTAATCCGCATAATCAGCGATTCAGATTATTGCACTCAAGAATTTGGCAGGAATTGCCGAAGATGCTTACAACCGATGGCAAAACCCTCTAATCCCGGTGCCCCACGGTCCTCATTCTCCACACACAGAACATAATCATATCCAGATTCCAGTAACGCACCAATAATCGTGCCCCAGTTCAATTGCCCACGTCCCGGTACACGATACTGCCACCACCAATTCCCGATGATGCCTTGTCGGAACAGCATACGGGGACTTATCTCACAATCCTTAACATCCGCATAATACCACTTCCCGCTGAACATGCGGATAGCGTCTTCAGCAGGTAGAATCCCCATCCATAGCCAATGCGATGGGTCGCACGATAGTCCCAACGCATCAGAAGGCACAGCATCAAGAATACGTTCCCACATTTCAGGATTACAAGCAATATTACCCATACGAACTGCGCAATCCAACGCAAGCTTTACGCCCTTTTCTTCGGCGAATCGTACAACAGGGGTCCACATCTCCTTGAATCGTTGAACAAGTTCTACAGAACGATCACCCGGATTACCCGGTTCCGAAGAAAATTGCCCATAAAAATGCCAACTGATAGGACTTCCCGCATAAGTGACTATCGCCGGAATTTCAAGAATATACGCTGCTTCAATTGCTTGCATCAACGCATCGCGAGCATTTTCGCGTTTTTCTAAATCATCATCCAAAAGATTGCAATGTGCCGTTAAAGCCGCGAGGTAAATGTCTGTGTTAGCCAAAATATCCTTGACTTCTTCGCCACCTGATTGTATAATCTGGCTTGGTTCAAAAAGACCGTTATTGTAGGGACGGATTGCGTCAAAATCATTAGCTTTTGCCCACGCGGCACATTCAGTAAGACCCCATCCTCCACCGCCAACACCGGTACTAAAACTGATATTCATATTTTATCCTCACTGTCCAAATTAGGAATTATACAATTATACAGATATGCGAATTATTTATGAAGAAAATTTGAATAAAAAACTGCTTGACCTATACGATCAACTTCAAACGGAACACGGCACGCTTAGGTGGTGGCCAGCAGATACACCCTTTGAAGTCGCACTCGGTGCTATCTTAACACAAGCGACTGCGTGGCGGAATGTAGAAAAAGCGATTGACAATCTCAAAACGGCAGACGCGTTTACACCTGAACAGATACATGCTGTTAGCCAAGACAAGTTAGAGGAACTTCTGCACCCTTCTGGCTATTTTCGAATGAAAGCGAAAAAGGTGCGCGCCTTCGTGGAACACATCGTTGAACGTCCGATGCAGGAGATGTTTAAGCAAAACGTTCCCGATTTACGCGAAGAACTGCTCTCTATCTACGGTGTCGGTCCCGAAACTGCCGATTCAATTATTCTTTACGCCGCAGAAAAACCGAGTTTTGTTGTGGATACCTATACCTATAGACTTCTCAGTCGGTTAGGATGGGTTGAGGGGAACTTTCACTATGAAAGACTTCGCGCGCTATTCATGGATAACCTACCGCACGAAGTAGAGTTATTCAATGAATACCATGCTTTAATCGTTCGGCATGGTGCGAGAGTCTGTCAGAAAACGCCTGAATGTCAAGCATGCGGTTTGCAAGCATCTTGTGATTATTTCGCGAACCAAGTATAATTACCGCTTCTCCTCAATAACAAACACCTGATTCACATTAACATCTTTGATAGTCTCAACATGTCCACAACCCCATCGGACTGTCACCGAGTCAACCTGCTTCACATCTCCAAGCCCAAAGTGCAACCGCATATCGTTCTGACTAAGATAACCTGAACCGCTTTTCACCTCTCGTATCTGTGTTAATTTTCCTGCCACAACCGTCACACGCGCGCCAATCGCATCACGAGCGCAATGAGTCCCGACCAACTTTATACTGAGCCAATTTCCAGCATTTCCACTCTCATTTCGCAAAACAGTTGGAGTGTCTTTTAGGTTAGCAACGATAATATCTATATCACCATCGTTATCAATATCTCCGAATGCAGCACCACGGCTTACTTTCGGGGGCAACGCAACTTTTTCTACCTTAAACGTGACACCTCGATTGTTCCAGAAAATCTGATTGACTTGCTTATATGTCCCGACAGGATCAATCTCCACTATATTGTCATCTAAATGTCCATTAGCAACAAACAGATCAAGCCAACCATCATTGTCAAAATCCACAAAATCCACACCCCACGCCAAGTAGGGGAGGCTTTTTTCACCAATTCCTGTGGCAAAACTAACATCGTTGAAAAACCCGTTTTTTGCATTCTGATAGATGCTATTAACCTGGTCCTGAAAATTCGTTATCACAATATCCAGAAAACCGTCGTTGTCAAAATCACCAAGATTAGCACCCATCCCGCTATAAGCACGCCCCTCTTCACTCAACGCCACACCCGCAAAAAGCGCATCTTCAGTGAAAGTGCCATCTCCGTTGTTAAGGTAAAGCAGATTCGGCGTAGTGTCATTCGCAACAAAGATATCTATATCACCATCGTTATCCACATCTCCGCAAACAACGCCCAATCCTTTTCCAGGCGGGGCAGTAATCCCTGCTCTTTGCGTTACATCAGTGAATGTGCCGTTGCCATTGTTGCGGTAAAGCATATCTGCTTCACCATTAAGTGCTTCAGGCGTGCAATACACAGGAATACCTTGACGCATACATTCTGGGTTTGTCACCGTATCAAATTGCACATAGTTGACAACATAGAGATCCAAGTATCCATCAGCATCGTAATCTAAAAATGCACATCCGCTGCTGAGCCTGTCACCACCCACCCCTGCTTTCTCTGTCACATCTGTGAAGCTGCCATCACCGTTGTTTTGATAAAGCACATTTTTGCCGTAGTTTGTCACATAAAGATCAACGAAACCGTCGTTGTTGTAATCCCCCACACAACATCCCAACCCGTAACCAGAATCGCCTACAGAGGCATCTTCTGTCACATCAAGATATCTATCTCCATCGTTTCGGTAAAGCTTATTTTGAGGTGGAATTGGAGAGGTTGCCCCGGGTAAATCACAACCATTGACAAAGTAAATGTCTAAATCGCCATCATTGTCATAGTCAAAAAGTGCAACGCCTCTTCCAAGCGGTTCAATAAAGTATTTCTTACCATTTTCACCATTCACATCACGAAATTGGATGCCAAGTGCTGCTGTCACATCCGTAAAACGCACATTTCTATTATCAGAATTAATTTCCTGTACCTTGCTATCTTTTACTGTTACTCCCAATAGCACGGTAGATAAAATTGCAAGTAATATCAGATTTTTGTATCGCATTGGACGCTTATGTGCTATAATGCTAAAAATTAGTTGAACTTTTGCCAGATATTCATTTATGGTGAATTATAGAAGTATATAGACACATCTTCTGTAGGAGCGACCTCATGGTCGTGATAAAACTCAATAATAATTGGAAATCGGAGTTCCCTCGGACAACTCAAAATGTCCAATTAATTGTATAATCTACCATAGTTCAGTCTGGCGATCAGAATTATTTGAGTACTTTCATCAGTAGAATCCGAGAAAGGCACGTTATTAGGAGAAATTTAATGGCTAACAATCTACGTTTCGGCGTTGTCGGCTTAGGTATGGGCATGAATCGTTCAGGTATAATTCATAGCACAGATGGTGCTGAACTTGTAGCAGTTGCGGACCTCGTTGAAGATCGGCGCAAAGCAGCAGAAGAAAAGTTCGGATGTGAAAGCCACGACGACGCACTGGAAATGTTCGACCGTGACGATATTGATGTGGCGATGATCATGACTCCCAGCGGTCTCCACGGAAAATTCGGAGAAGAAGCAGCACGTCGTGGAAAACACGTCATCACCACAAAACCGATGGATGTCAGCGTTGAAAATTGTAATTCGCTCATCAAAACCTGTGAAGACAACAACGTCAAATTGCTCGTTGACTTCGGAGAACGATACGGTGGCCACAATCGGAGAATCAAGGCTGCACTGGAACAAGGCGCAATCGGTAGACCCCTTCTGTGTGAATTGCGGATGAAATGGAAACGTCCAGATAGTTATTACGTCGGTTGGCACGGTACTTGGGAACTTGACGGCGGCGGTTCCATCATGAATCAAGGTGTACACTACATTGACCTTATGCTCTGGTTTATGGGACCCGTCAAACGAGTCATCGGTGCACATTTTGATGTCTACGACCACGAAAATTGTGAAACCGAAGATATGACCTCCGCAATTTTAGAATTTGAAAACGGTGCGCTTGGACACGTACTAACAACTACAACTTTTCCCGGCAGTAGTGTCTCCATGATTCATATCCACGGTCAAGATGGAATCATTGGTCTTGGACCTGAAATGTGGCAGTTCCCCGAAGGCAAAGAACCGAATATTGAACTACCATCTTACCCCAGCAATGTAATTCAAGACGCGCTCCAAGTGATCCACGACGACGCAGAACCAGCAGTTGACGGATATGAAGGCAGACGTTCTGTTGCACTTAACATGGCTATTTATGAATGCTCGCGGAGCGGTGAGTCCGTAACATTATAGTTTTAAGGTTTCTGTAGTCATTGTAGGTTGGGTTCGCAACATCTTCCCTTAACTGTCAATTTAGCAGCACTCAACCCTGGGTAGGCGCGTTTTGTAAACGCGCCGTTAGACAATTTTTAGCACAGATATTGGCACGTTTACAAAACGTGCCTACCTTTGGTAATAAATCGGGGTTTTAAACCCCGATTTTATTAAGTTGAAACTACAATATTGGGCTTACAAAGCCCTCCAACAAGAGATAAACCAACAATTTTTTCTTAAGTTGACACTTATGGGTTTTGACGTTCTACCCGACCTACGATCAGTTTGCTGTAGATGGCGGTTCTTCTACAGGGAATGCATCTGCATAAGTCTGTAAGATTACTACAAAACTGAAGGTTGTTTGACCACTCTTTGCGGATTCTCGGAATAGTGCTAACAATTCTGTTTCCGTTGCATCTGGGTGTAGCATCGACAAGTATATCCATTCTTCAAAAAGGTCAAGCATTTGAAGCGGGTCAATCACGTGCAGAATATCTACACTTATCTCACCATGAATATCAATTTCTTCCGCCACGTCTGTAAATTCAAGGTGTGCATCTACATCAGCAGGATTTTCTTGGATTTGTATGCTTAAAAGCTGAAATTGTAATTCAGGGCTTGGATATTCAACGCCTGTTTCTTCCTTGAAAATTTCTGCCGCCTTCATGGGTAAGGTTAAAAGTGCCTCTAAAGCGTCTTCTTCCTGTACAAGCTGTTCAAATGATTGGAATAACTCAAACTCTCGTTGAATATACCTTTTTATCCCATCCACCGCTTTTTGGCGTGCCTCAATACTTTTCTCGTCTGTGCCTGGCCTGAGCACCTCAACGGTCCGCTCACACGCAATAGACAAACAACAGACAATTATCAGGATAATATTTCCTGTCCACTTCATAATCATAGTAACCTCTCCTTTTTGGATAGTGCGGGAATCAATATCAAATGCGCGTTTGGCATTTGTCAAGTTTGACATCTTCCCGCGAGACATCTGAACTTCAATAGAAGTCTTCATTTTCAACGACAATACCAATCATTTTGTTTACACACCACTGGCTGGTCGAGGTATTATGGTGAATTATTGAAATAATTGGACACCTCACCTGTGAATCAACGCCAAATGCGCGTAAGGCATTTGACGGGAGCGATCTCCGAATCGCGACTTATACCAAATTAACGCGATTCCTATCGGTAGGCGCGTTTTGTAAACGCGCCTAATGCCAAAAAAAGAAGATAAATCCAATTAATTTGGTACTAAACCATTTGTAGTCGGGAATCGGAGTTCCCTCCCGCAGGATGCCAAAAGCGTATCCTGCGTTGATTCACAGGCGAATTATGTATAACTAATTCTAAAATCTACCATAAATCATGATTCCTCTGCCTTCGCCTTTAAATCATAAAGGATATTCACTGCATCTAAAGGTGTCAACTGCGAAAGTTCCAACTGCCGAATTTCTTCCACAAGTGGATGTGTTTTAGGGGTGAACAGTGCCATCTGAAGCGAATCGCTCTGTAATGTTTTCCGAGTAACGCGGCGTTTTGGACGCGGCATAGTCTGGGTTGTTTTCTGAGGTTTTTCTGTAGCACTATCTGCCTCAACACTCAGATTATGTTGCTCAAGCACCTCAAGAATCTGCTGCGCACGCGAAATCACAGTATGTGGCAACCCCGCAAGCCGAGCGACGTGAATCCCATAACTCTGGTCAGCACCACCAGGTACAACTTTTCGCAGGAACGTCACCTTTTCTCCATCTTCGTGGACAGCGACATTATAGTTTTTCGCGCGCTTGTACTTGCTCGCCAGTTCAACAAGTTCATGGTAATGCGTTGCAAAAAGCGTCTTAGCCCCCATCTTTTTCTCATCTAATAAATACTCTGAAACTGCCCACGCAATGCTAAGTCCTTA
>JAPPMR010000162.1 GCA_028818995.1 Candidatus Poribacteria bacterium
CGTAGGGACGCTATGTTTATAGAAAACGAGTACCCCCTCCAGTTCTTTAGTCCCGTAGGGACGATATGTTAAGTCTTCTATGCCGTTCCTACGGAACTCAAGAGAGGTAGATAACATTTTTCTATAAACATATCGTCCCTACGGGACTAAAAACACGGACAAGATGGCAACACATAAAATTAACGTCATAGCAAAAAAACATCAAAAATATTGAAAACTGAATAACCCTGTCCACTTCCCAATTCTTTGCAATTAGCAGCAAATACGCATATAATTGAATTAAGTCTATTCCTGTGAGAGAACGATTAATGTCTGAAGATAAAGACACACAACCCCTTAACGTCCATATTGCCGTGGAAAATTTTGGACCGATAGAGAAGGCAGAGATAGATTTGCGTCCCCTAACTGTGTTTGTCGGTGAAAACAACACTGGCAAAACCTATCTTGCTGCGCTCATCTATGCGTTACACCCCAGCTTTGAAGGTTCTGCCAAATGGATACAACCGCAGGATGAACCGAATCTCAAGCTTGGCAAGATTTTTAGCCATGAGCTTAAAGAGTGCTTTAATCTGAAATCGGTTTCTGAGTTAAAAAGATTTTCTGACAATTTATCCGATAAATTGAGTATATCACTAAAAGTTTGTTATGATAGCAGATCTGCACTTGAAATGGATTGGACGTGTGACAGTAAACATGTTGGTTCCGCAAAAATTAGCACAGTTTTCAACGAAAAGCTTGAAATTAAAGAAACCGAGATGCTATGGCATAGAAAAAACGAGAAAATACAAGCAGTATATTATATTCCCGCTGCTCGGCGAGGTATAATGCTAACATACAAAACATTTGCCAATTTGCTTGTAGCAGACAAAATCAATTTTAGTTTTGAACGTATTGGTATATCTAAATGGATCTCTGATTTTTTAAAGCAAATTATACATTATGATGAAGATAGGACATTTTCAGATGAAATGCTCAACATTGCTAAAGCATTGGAGAATGAGGTAATACATGGAAAAATAGTGGTAAACAGACCTGCAAAGGCAGCATATCCAGAAATTTTCTATCGACCACAGAATACCAAAGAGAAATTGCAAATAAGTCATACTTCCTCAATGGTATCAGAACTTGCTCCCTTAGTGTTATTTTTGCGTGGTGTCGTAAAACCTGGCGATACACTTATTATTGAAGAACCAGAAGCCCACCTACATCCCAAAGCGCAAACCAAAGTAGCCATAGCACTTGCCCAATTAGTTCGCGCAGGTGTACGTGTGATTATAACAACCCATAGCGATTGGCTTCTGCAACAAATAGGTAACCTGATTCGTGAAGGTGAACTGAATAAACAGGAACAAGATACTTCCGAATTGCCACACTGGTTGTCAAAAGAAGAGGTTGGTGCATGGTGGTTTCACACCGATAAACCCGTCGAAAAAATCCCGTTTGACCGAATTGAAGGTATAGAACCGAAAGACTACGAAGATGTTGCAGATGGTCTCTACAATAATTTCGTTGAACTTGAGCGACAGTTCCTCAAAGAGGAAGCAGTTAGTGAAGATGAGTGAAACTCTCAACAAAATTCGCAGGCGGGTGGGTGAAGAAAATCTTACTAATTCGTGTGGCAGTAGCAACTGTCGGGTTGACACAGATAATGTGCCAAGAGAACGAGTTGTGGTAAATGTTGACCTTGCATTCGAAGCGCACGGAGGAGTTGGTAAACATTGTGATAAGATTCTCTTTTACATTTGTCCAACTGAAAACTACCTTGTTGTAGTTTTAATTGAACACAAAGGTGGTACTTTTGACAGCGCGACAGAAATAGCAGAACAATTGCAAGGTGGGGCAAACTTTGCAAGAGACTTAATCCCAGACGACATCAATACTACTTGCGTTCCTATTCTATTCCACGGTAGTGGGAGTCACCAATCACAATTTATAAAACTTAGACGACAACAAATTAACTTTAAGGGTAGTAAAATCCCTATCAGCAAGGATAGGTGTGGGGCATCTAAGAATTTAGCAAATGTGCTAAGTCGAGCAGGTATATTATCCTAACTCCATAACCTATCATGCGAACGTTCCGCATCCCATTCAGTCGTAGGAGCAAAATATCCAGTTTCCTCCGCATGCAGATGTTCTCGGATGACCTCTTCGTTGAGTTCAATACCCAAGCCTGGCGTTTCAGGCACAGTAATATAACCATCTTGAATAATCGGATTCGGCAATCCTGTTACCATCTCATCCCACCACGGATTATCCACAGAATGATTTTCCAACACCATAAAGTTTGATGTAGCCGCTGCACAGTGAACGCTCGCCATTGCACAGACAGGCGTGCCTGCCATGTGGAGTGCCATTGCAATGCCGTGTTCCTCAGCAAGGTCGCCAATCTTCTTCGTCTCCAAAATCCCGCCCGATGTCGCAATATCGGGATGACAGATCGCAATCGCCCGATTTTCAAACAACGGCATGAAATCCTCTTTGCAGTAGATGTCCTCGCCTGTGCAAATAGGAGTCGCGCACGAATTGGAAAGACGAACATATTGGTCAGTATATTGCCACGGCACCATATCCTCCAACCACGCGAGGTTATATTTTTCCAATGCTCTTGCAAGACGAATACAATCTTCAATCCCGATATGTCCGAAGTGATCCACAGCGAGCGGCACCTCATAACCTATAACATCCCGAACCGTTTCTACATACTCACACAATATACTGATGCCTTTTTCTGTCAGGCGGATGCCAGTAAACGGATGCATCAGATTGTGTGTATCTAAATTCCCATCAGGAGCAGAGAGAGTCCCAGGCGTGCCACGAAGCAATCCAACACCGATGTCCATTTTCAAAAAGGTAAATCCCCTGTCAATCCGTTCTTGGAGTTTGTTACCCATCGCTTCAGGGTCTTTGAGCGAAGGTGTATCGCTATAACATCGGATTTTATCTCGGAATTTACCGCCTGCAAGTTGATAACACGGCACACCGTAGGCTTTTCCTGCAAGATCCATCAATGCCATCTCAATACCGCAAACACCACCTCCTTGACGTGCATGATGACCAAATTGTTTTATCTGCCGAAAGATTTTATCTACGTTACAAGGGTTCTCCCCCAAAATTCGACTTTTGAGCATCAACGCATACGTCGGACTCGCACCATCACGAACCTCTCCAAGTCCGTGTATGCCCTGATTCGTGTCAAGTTTCAAGATAGGTCCGCCGACCTGCGTTCGGACAATACGCATGTCAGTGATTTTTAATTTAGAAGGACGTGATGCAGTATTTACATTTGATAGCATTGATTGTTCTTCCATCTATATTCCTTTCAGTGATATTTTAAAGCAGTATCTAAAACCCCTAAATGGAGTGCTGCGCGTTGTTCAAGCGGCCAGACGGTAGGCGTTTCAGTGATAATAACATGTTCACTATGGAAGTGTAATAGATAGGGTGCTAAACCTTGTGTGCCCCATTCTGTGGCAACCTTGTAAACACCTTGAGCAATATCCGGGGCATCTTCCCCTGAATCTTCGGCATCTATCGGACCGATAGATTTGACTACGTTAGCGATTTCAGCACCGACATACTGTTCATCCCGTTTGCCTTCATAGAGGTAAAAGCCTGTTGCCTCATAGTCTTCGTGAAAATCTATCGCTAACGAGAATTGTGTCTGACCAAGTGCTTCTTTGACGATTGCCACTTCAGAAACTTCCTCAGTTTCAAAAGAGCGGTTAATATCTACACCATCGCTGTTTTCTCGTATATCGTGAACATAACCGTAGGGATTAACACACGGAATTACGACAAACGTAAACTGTTTTAGGAGTTCTGTGTTGTCACGGGCTAAAAACTGTAATACCGCTTCTACGCCTGCCGGTTCATCGCCGTGCACCCCTCCCGTGATCAAAATATTCTTTGGCGCACTTGCTGAAGATTCAAGGCAGATTTGATAAATAGGACAATCGTGAATCGTTCCGATTAAATCCAACGGTAGGTCCAAATCGTTCAATCTATTGACAATATCAGCATAATCCCGCAATGTAAACTAACCTTTTATGTTGGAAAATATTTCCGTTTAAAGTAACTTATTCTTGTGTGGCGCGCCATTCGGCAAAATCCTTTTCAATCTCTTCCGACCACTTCCGATCAATTTCGCCGGGAGTGTAGACACCTTCTCGCAAACGTTGATGTCCAAACCGATCACGAAGTTGAACCTCCTCACCCTGTTCAACCACCTGCTGTGCAAAGTGCGGTGGAATAAAGATGATGCCGCCGCGTCTACCTAAAACCACATCCCCAGGTAAAACGGTCGCTTCAGCAATACGGATAGGAATATTAATGCCAGTCAGAGTGACATTTGCGATGCCGGTTGGGTCTACACCGCGCACAAACGTAGCAAAATCGGGCAATTCGTAAATCCCATCTAAATCTCTGATACCACCATCAATTACCATGCCTGTCTTTGTCTTAGCATAGATGGAATTACCCAAGTTATCACCAGCGAAAGTGCCTTCCTTAACTTTGCCAAACAAGTCAACGACAATGACATCATCTTGGACAAGCGTATCAATCACCCACGAGTTTTGCCCGCCGACGCGTCCCTCTTTTTCACCTTGTGCAGAGATTGCATCGTTGAAGTCCGGACGAATCGGCACAAAAGCACATGTTACCGCTCTACCGACCAGAATCCTATTCGGATGCAGATTCATCCAATCGCCAGCAAACTGAAATTTATATCCATTTCCATTGAGAACACCCCACGCTTGCTCTATAGAGATTGCCATCATCCGCTGCAGAATATCATCGGGAACGCGAGGACGTCCATCAGGAAATCGATCACCTTCCCATGAATGCGTCATGGCAAGGATATTCTCTTTATTAATAAGTTGCACGTTTTGTTCCTTCTACGGATGAGTTCAGGGTTATAGTCCAGCGTTCTGCCACACTTGATTCAGTGATTCCGCTGTCGCTTTGGCAGCGTTGGCAGGTTCCATATCGTTCACCTCTTTACTGAAAGGTTCAGGTGTTACTGGTCCATCATAACCGATACCGTCAAGGATTTGCATCAATTCGGTAAGCGGAATAACGCCTGTTTCAGCAGGCAAACAACGGATGCTATCAATCTGTTCATCCGGATCAATGCCTGCAGGCGCATCATTGATATGGACATAAACAACATCTGATGCGGAAAGTTTCCGCACATCGTCAACTGTGGAGCGACATGTGTACCAGTGCCACGTATCAAACAGCAATCCAACGTTACCTGTGCCAACTGCGGCAGCCAAACCTAACATTGCATCCATTGAATATGTAAAGAGGTGTTTAGCAGATTTTCGACTTGTCGCTGGTCCAATAAATTCAAGACCGATTGAGTGACCATGTGCCTTGAGAATCTCTGCAACAGTCCGGAGGCGTTTAACTGAAAAATCCCAATTCTCCTGATATGTCATATCGTTTGAAGCAGGTCCGACAACGGTAGTCGTACGGAAACACCCAAGTTCAGCAGCGAGTTCCGCGCGGGCAGGTAATTGCGCTAATCCTGCATAATAATCAGCATCAGAGCCGCGCCAATTCACACCGAATCCCCAACCTCCCATCGCAATACCAGCCTCTGCCCACAAATCTTTCACATATTGGACAGAATGTTCCTCAGCAAGTTGACTCGCTTCACCGATGTTCAGGTCAAGCCCTTCAAAACCTGCTTCTTTTGCTAATGCTAAACCTTCTTTCATGTCCGCTTGGATACCAATTGCACCAGTACTTAGATTTTTAAACATAATTCTCCTTTTCCTTTTTCTTGTCTCAATTTTGTCGGGATGTGCCAGTAAAATGATTGATTACTTCTCCCCACGCAAAACTTTCGCAGCAACTGCCCACGGATAGTCGTTGTCTTCAGCTTTGGCATCACGATATGTAGGAATCCAAACCCAACGTTCCTCTCCAGAGACGTTAGGATGGCTCGAATGTAGCGTCAGATCGTGGAAAAAGACTGCACCACCTGCTTCCAATTCAGCAGTAACAGCAAGACTTTCATCTACTGCATCGGGACGCAAACGGTTTCCAAATCCGTGTCCATCATCTGCATCACCATCATGCACAATCGCAGATTTGTGTGAACCCGGAAATAACTTGAGACACCCATTTTCAACAGTAACATCGTCAAGTGCAACCCAAATTGAATGTTTGTGTGCACCATGCCAATAGTGCCAATCTTGGTGCCACGGACTCGCAAAGGTCATTGATTCACTCTTAAAAACAACCTTATCGCTCAGGAATTCAATATCCGGTGAAAGAATCTCTGCTAAAATATCCAGTAGCCGTTCATCACCGACCGCCTCCTGAAAGACAGAACTCCGTGCCGCTAAACCGACACAAACCCCATGTTCCGCAACTGATCCCGTGTCTTTCTTAACCGTTTCCAGAATGTTGATACACTCTAATTTTAGCTGTTGTACCTCGTCTCGCGTAAACAAATTGGGAACGATAGCAAAACCAGTCTGAGAAAAATCATCACGTAACGCTGACAAATCAACTTTCATCTTTATTCAACCTCAAGATGTACTTCGCGTCCTGTCTCACCGCTTTTAAGCAAACCTTCCATCATCTGTTGAACAATCAACCCGTGGCGGAGCGGTGCTTTACACTCCACATCATCCAAAATACATTCAATAAAATGATCTGCAATCGCATCCCACGCTTCATTGTACTTACTCTTAGGCAAGGTTATATCTATATCTTCAAATTCGCCTTCTTTATCCGTCCGATATGCTTTCAACGGACTCAGTGTGGCTCCAGCTTCCGTTCCGAACAGTTCTATCTGAAATTCGCCAGGTTGATGTGATGCCCAGAAACTTTCCACTTGTAACCCTATTCCGTTTTCAAAGGTAATAAAACCGCCTGCATAATCATCGGAATCATACTTCTCGTAAGTTTCTTTCGGAGGTTTTGTTCGATTCCAATAGCCGAGTCCGCGCGGTCCAAACTTTGCCCCCGCAGCACCAAGAACAGAGATAGGTTTCGGCATACCCATAATCCACCAAACCGAATCAAGCACATGCACTCCCATATCCCGGAATGCCCCACCACCTTTTTGAATGAAACCGAGATTCCAAGCAGGGATACCACTTCTACGAACGCTACGAGCGCGGGCATAATATATTTCACCAAAATAATTTTCACGCGCCAGTGTGCCGAGGTGTTGGCAGCTATGACCAAAACGGGTTGAAAGCGACATCATATTGACGACTCCCGCTGCCTCTGCTTCTTTTACTAATTTTTCTGCTGCTTCCTCGCAATCCGCCAGCGGCTTAGTTACCATGACATGCTTGCCGTTCTGAACTGCCTCTAATGCTATCGGCACATGCCATTGATTCGGCGTGCCGACAAACACTGCGTCAATATTAGATGCTTGGCACATCTCCTTGTAATCAGTGTAGAGTTTAACTTTCCCCGGTAAATCCTTTGCAAAACCTTTCATGCGTTCTTCGTCAAGATCGCAGAGCGCTACGACTTTTCCTCTCGAATTTCGAGAGAGTGCTGCCCCATTAGGTCTACCAATCCCCATCCCCACAACACAAATGCGGACCTGTTCTTTCTTTGATGCCATTAAAAGTTCTCCAAATTTAATATAAATCCTATTATTGTTCGGTTACGACATATAATTGAATCTTCTAACTCCCAATAAAACACACATTATTTTACTGAGGACGTCCTTGATGATCTAAAGCAGGATTGACTTCGTTTTTGACAGGTTTTATCGTGCGTAGATATGCCCAAATTGCCTTGAGATCAGCATCACTCATTTGCGCATAGTGCTTAACCGGCATCGGTGGTAAGATTTCCCGATTGTCCGGGTTACCTTGATGACGTCCTGTCCGCATCGCATCAATGAACATCTTTTCTGTCCACTCTCCTAAACCTGTCTCATTGTCAGGTGTTAAGTTTGGAGCAAAGGATGTACCAAATGGAGCAGAAAATGCAGTTAACTGCGGAGCAGTTAGCATAAAAATGCCTTGTTGAATCATGCGGAAATTATAACGCGGTATAGATTCACCTGCAGGATGTCCGGCAAGATACATATTCATATTATACTCAGCACGAACACGCGGCGTATGGCAATATCCACATGCCGCCACAGCATCAACGAGATATTTTCCGCGTTCTACCATACCGTTCTGACTTTCGACCGATCGGATACTTATCGCTATTATAACACCGATGAAAAGTATTGTTAAACCAAAGACAAAAAGTTTTCGATGCATTTTGATCTCCTATAAATTCTAATCTTGTGCAAACTCACGTTAATTTATCACTTTCTGCAAATAGATGCAATAGAAAAAGGCGCGGTGAAAACCGCGCCTTGTTATTCAGACTAATGGATAGTCCATCCTAAAACTTATATGTATCATCAATAGTCGGGAATCGGAGTTCCCTCCTACAATGTTCTCGGTAGGAGCGATCTCCGAATAGCGACCTATAATTTTAGAGTAGATAGACCACTAACCACAAAACCATCTTAAAAACTATAGGTTAACTTCGCGTAGTAAAGTCCACCGTTGAAACCGAACGGTGCGGACCTTCTCGAATAAGTGAACACACCAGGAGAGTCAACAATAACCCGTCCCGCGCCATCTTCTAATATTCCATCGCGTGACTGTCCGATCTCGTTTTCATCTGGAAGCTGATCAAACAGATTATTTGCGCCGATGGTCAATGAAAGTCCTTCATTCAATTGGTAATTACTTTGGACATCCGTGACCCATTTGCCACCGTAGGTTTGCCGAGCAGGATCTGCACCACTACCTTCTTGAACTGTATATTCGCCGAAGTAGCGCAACGCACCACCGATAGTGAGATCACCAATAATGTAATCTGCATTTACGTTGATACGGGTGTTCGGCTGCCATTCTTCAATCATAGAACGTTCTTGCGATGGGAAGAGTGTATCCTCTAACCCAACCAGAATTTCGGGGGCTTCCACATCACCGATAACTTCGGTGTCTGCATAAGTCAACGCAACCTTCAAATTGAGAAGTGATTCGTTGTCAAAAGCGTGC
>JAPPMR010000860.1 GCA_028818995.1 Candidatus Poribacteria bacterium
CTCATCCACATGTGTCCTGCAATTTGGGTATTCAATGCTTTCCGTAATTTGATATCCCAGAATCGGACAGTGCCATCTGAGCTTCCACTTGCAAGCATGTTACAATCTGGCGAAAATGATAAAGAACCTACGTTACTGAGATGCCCTGTAAAAGTAGCGAGCAATTCACCTGTATCAGAATTCCACAATTTTATAGTGCTATCGTTACTACCACATGCAAGTAATTTTCCATCTGGTGAGAATGCCAGTGTACTTGGTCTACCATTCCTTTCGTTTTTCATCGGGTTATTTACTATTTCTTTGCCATTTTGCCGTGATACTGACCACATGTTGCCTTCTATAGGCTTTTGTAGGACAATTAATTCTTCTCCTGTGGATGTATCCCAGAGCTGCACCGTCGTATCCAAGTTTCCAGTTGCGAGTCGCTTGCCATCTGACGAGAATTTCATAGTCAGTACTTGGTTTTTCTCAACGAAATGATCTGGCATACGCACTTCTTTCCCAAATTCCCGGAGCGTGGATAATTTCTTACCTGTTGTCATGTCCCACAACTCGATTTTTCCTTCACCGCTTCCAATAGCAATTTTATCTTCTGTAAGTGCGTAACTTTCCTGATGCATGTACCCCGGTCTTTTACCCATATTTGTCGCTGTCGTCTCTCCGGTCTCAACATCTACCCTATAAATTGTGTCTCTTGACATACTCAAACAAACAAGAGTCTTACTATCATTTGAGAATCGCAACAGCACTGCAGCAGGTAATGCATTTTGTAGTGGAACTTCATGTCCAGCGTCTATATCCCACACCTTGACTCCTTTTTCAAGAGGACTGCCACCAAAACTGGTGATTGGATCTCCTCCAGCAGTTGCAATGAAACGACCATCAGGGGAATATGCCATTGTGCCACTCATACCTGATAAGAATGAAATCTCTTTACCAGTTTCCACATCGTAAACCCAGACACCGATACTACTACCCACCACTAATTGTTTACCATCTGGTGAAAACTGAATTTTTCCCATTCCACCTTTACCATAACGTGCCTTTGCTTCTTTTGGAAGATTCCACTGTGGATAGTTTTCCATTTTATTCTCCTCACCTGCTTGTGCAGATATCTGTGTATCGTTAAGTTCCTGTTTATGAACAAGATTTTTGCTTTGCGCGTTTGCACTTCCAAGTTGCCTCCGCTCATCTGATTTCAACGCAAGGTTTGCCATAACGGGTGCCTCAAAAATATCAATCTTGACCTCTGAGTCCGCATCAAAATTATAGGGCTGCTGAAAACGCGTTAAGTATTTGCTGTTTCCAAAACCTAACATGAGCAACACGACCACAACTGTTGACGCAGCGAATAACCACGGAACAAACGGTTTACTCGCAGAAGGTGCGGCGGGTTTTGTTTGTGAAATCTCGCGCATGATATTTTCTGTGAGATTCGGTGCAATTTTGAAATTATCTAACGCCTCTCTTATGATGGGTTCTTCCTTTCGTAAACGCTGTTGGGCGCGGTGCAGCCGACTCTTAATCGTATTTGCGGATACTCCTAAAAACTCACCGATCTCTGCACATGTCATTTCCCCGAAGTAATGTAATGTCATGACAGTGCGTTCACTCTCTTGTAGTTTGGCGAGTATTTTTTTTACAACATAACGCTGTGTTTCTGCCGCTGTTCGTTCCCTTTCCTCAACGACATACGCTGAATACACGGTTTCTTCTATTTGTTCACTGTCTGATTCTTCCAGATGTTCATAGGACTCTGTCCACACACGTTTTTTGCGCAGCCACGCCAAGCATCGACGTCTTGTAATTACGGACATCCAACCAGCAAAACGCTGTGGCTCCTTCAGAGTCTTCAATCCCGTATATGCTTTCAGGAATGAATCTTGTGTAATTTCCTCAGCAATATGAAAATCGCCGATAATCCGCCATGCAAGCGCGTGTACCTGCTTCTGGTATTTTTCCACCAGCGTTGAAAATGCGTCATCATCGCCTGTGAGGGTGCGTTGGATAAGTTCGGTATCGTTGTGTTTCATTTATCACCTCCTGGAACAGATAATTTCATTACCTCTTTATATCCTGTGACGCGCCTGAGTGCAGAATGGGGTGCATAAATTTTTGAAAATTGGAGGGATTCGTATTAAAAAGGTTACAATTCAATCTTTAAGATAACGTTTTTACCTTGATTTATCCAGTGAATATTATATCTTTTAACGTGAGTTCGGTATAAGACCTGAAAATTCCATATCTTTCTCCGTATTTACGTTATAATAAGATTTTTAGAGTTTTTAGAGTCAATCGGAAAATTATAGGATTTTGTAATGTGCTACGATCCTTTGTTATGACAGGATCGGCAGGCTTATTATGACAAAAACAGTCATATTTGACTCTAAAATTCGGTATTATTTTAGTATACAAATAACAATAGTTTTTAGGAGATATATTTCTGCCGATTCCGAAAGTTGCTTATACCGAATTCACGTTATCTTTTGATAAAAAACAAGGGTATTGCCTAACGAATGATATAGCATAATCCTTATGATTGGAACTTACACCTATATCAATTTGTTTTGACAACACCCTTAGTTTTTGACAGAAAATCAATTTGGTGCTACTTACTCAAAATATGCAGCATTAATTTCAATGAAATGTTCCCATTCTTCTGGAACATCTTCTTCCATGAAAATTGCTTCGACGGGACATTCAGGTTCACACACACCACAATCGATGCATTCTTCCGGATCGATGTAGAGCATTTCTACTTCTTCAAATTCGTCTTCTGCATCTGTTGGATGTGGATGAATGCAATCTACAGGACAGACATCAACACAGGAGCTGTCTTTCTCGTCTATGCAAGGTTCGCAAATTACATACGTCATTTTGTCGTTCTCCTTTCGTTTGTTTTATTGTTTTAGACACTAAGTGGTTGTTGATCATAATAATCTGCATTTATTTCTATGAAATGTTTCCATTTTTCTGGAACATCTTCGTCAAAGAAGATAGCCTCAACGGGACATTCGGCTTCACACACGCCACATTCAATGCATGTTTCTGGATCAATGAAGAGTTGATTCACACCTTCATAGTCCTTAGCTTCCTCCGTTGGATGTGGGCGGATGGAATCACAGGGACATATATCAACGCATGCGCTGTCTTTTACATCAACACAAGGTTCGCAAATTACATACGTCATTTGTTATTTCTCCTTTTATTATATTCTTTTTAGCGAAATTGTCAATTATTGTTTTATTTTTTGTGTTTTATTGAAAATAATCTGCATTTATTTGTATGTAATGTTCCCATTCTTCCGGAACATCCTCTTCTATGAAGATAGCCTCGACGGGACATGCAGGTTCGCATATAGCGCAGTCTATACATTCTTCAGGATCAATATAGAGTTGATCTACTTCTTCAAATTCGTCTGGGTTTTCATCACGCATTGGGTGAATACATTCAACGGGACATATCTCAGCACAAGCGTGGTCTTTTACATCAATGCAGGGTTCGCAAATTACGTAGGTCATTTTTTATTCTCCTTATGTAGTGTTTTCTATGATTAATAGGAATAGGGATAGGCACCGTCTGCACCTAAGTCCGTTGTATTCTCTCCACATCCACTAATCCAAAAGTCTATACCTGTCATAATCGTTAAGCGGTATACTATTTCCTCAGTTTCAGTCTCATCTAAATCAATTTCATTGTCTGTTTCCAGTTCAAAACCCTTATGAATTAATTTTACATTTAGTCCGTGTTCCACTATTTCAGATTGCAAATAATTCGTTAACTCCTGAACCTTTGGGAAGTCTATATCGGATATTCCTTTCTTTGGGTGTAAACTGAAACCATCATGACGAACATATATGTTTTCAATGTCTTCTTTTAATGAACCATCAAGTGCCATCTTTTGTAGTAAGTCCTCAAGTTCTATCATTTCTTCAGTCCGATAGTCTATAGGATTGTCCGAAAGAATTACGACTTTAATACGGTTTTGAATGGTTTTGATAGGTAGTGCTCGTTCTTCTATTAAGGAGTGTAATACTTCTCTTGCTTCTGAAACACGAGATGAATCTGAGGCAACGCGTTCTATTTTGTTTTCTATCTCAGAAAATGAGGATAATACGGTGGCGTACCATTCGCCATGGATTATTCTGTCTTTATAGTCTCGTAACCCTTTATCCCCCTTCCACTGATGGACTATTGTTTCAAGGCATCGTTCTAATTCTGCGTATCGTTCTGATGCATTACCTGGGTATTCACCCTCAACAATCAATAATATCCTACCGTTGTAAGCAGTTATCGGTACGGAATGTTCTTGGATAATAGAACTAATCAATTCGTTAACATCGTTTGGATTCATTATTCATTCTCCTTCTGTCTAATCAAGTTTTTTTGCTATTATTCTACTCAAGGTCGTGGAAAACGTGGATAACGCCACAGAGAAATACGAATATTGGCACTTAGGCAATCATGTAGTGGAGGTTCATCCTCAAAAGGAGGTGATCGGAATGAATCAAGTCTATAGTTATTGCCGAGGGCATCATCTATCCGATTAACGATATCCCACACTTGTGTAATTAAGATGTTTTCTTCTGAAGTTTTCTCTAACCTGAAACCTCGATGGAACAGTTTTGATTTTGTTCTATTCTCTTTTAGGACCATTTCAAAGCGATTTGCCACACCTTCCAAATGTGATCGCTCCACCTTAGCTTCGTGTCTTTTTTTTAACCGAAATCCCCCGTGTAGCATTTTGACAGGGTAACGCGATGTGTCATCCTCTTCTAATGTAATCAAGCGAAAACCGTGATCAATGAAACGGATTTGCAAATTCTGTTCTGTTATAATGGAGCTAAGGAGTGCTTCTACCTCGAAAGATTCTAACAATTCCTTAGCAGCAGATTCAGAATCAGTTTTACTATAGAACTTCATGAGATCTGACCGCCATGGCTGGCGTGTATTCATCTTACCTCCTTTATTCCATTGATGGACAACATCCTTAATACGATTCTGTGTGGTAAGACCTGATGAACCAGTGTGTTCCTCATCAGGTGTCATGTCCACCATATCAAGCGGAAGTCCTTCTTCTGCGATTAAGGTTTTTAGCAATTCCTTGACATCATTCGGGGTCATGTGTGTTCTCCTTTTAGAGTAAGAATGCAAATTGGCTGAAAAGGTTACATAAAATTCGTTTTGTTGGACTATTCAACCCGTTTTTGCATCCTCTTGTTTTCCAAATATGTGGTCAAATTCACCAGGATATTCCGCCTTCATCCAAGCGACAACTTTTTTCTTAGCTCGATACAAGCGAACCTTAGTCGCTGACAGCGAAATTCTTAAAGTTTCAGCAATTTCTTCCAACATCATTTTGGGATTTGCCAGTTTCATTTCAAATACTTCCTGTTCGGAAATAGGTAATCGTTGAGCCAGAGCATATACAATCTCCATCTGTTCTTTAGCTATGATACGATAAATTGGAGAACGGTGCTCAAGGTCTACTAAATATGCTTCAGGATTCCCCTCAAGTGAACCGATTTCGAGTTTTCTCTGCTCATCACGGAAGTGTGCTGCAATGAGTTGATGCGCGATGCTAAACAACCAACTGGAAAAACTTTGGGGATTCCGAAGTGTTCTAAGGTTCTGATGCACCTTAATAAATGTCTCTTGTACGAGATCTTGCGCGGTTTCCCAATTGCCAACACGCCTGTAGAAAAAACTGAGGAGTGGCCCTTCGTAACGGTGATAGAGGATTTCAAATGCTCCATCATCCGCAACGTCTAAATTTTGATGTACTAATTCATCATCGCGAAACTCATCCATACCACCAGCCCTCTATTTCCATCACTACTTTCATTGCAAAACGCATAATTATTGAGACACCCGCAGCAGGTGCACTTGCAAAGCGCGCCTACAGAAAAACCTATATTTTATCCTTTTTTACTTTCAATCTCTGCTTCAACGAGCTCATCTAAGAGGTTACCTCTTGCCTTAACAGAGATAACTTTTCCGTTTCGATCAATCAGAAAAGGGGCAGGAATACCGCGCACACCATACTGTTCTGCAAATACGCCTTTGAAACCGCCACTATCCAAAATCTGCCGCCAAGGTATCTCTTTTTCCTTGATGAACTCGCTCACCACCGATTCGTTTTCGTCAAAACTTATACCGATTACTTCAAAACCCTTGTCGTGATATTTTTCGTAGACTTTCTTGATATTTGGTATTTCCCCGATGCAAGGACCGCACGATACTGCCCAAAAATCGAGTAGAACAACTTTTCCACGATAGTCTGCAAGTGAAATCGGGGTGCCATCAAGATCAACTGTAGACGCTGGAAAATCGGGCAAGATTTGTTCCTCCCATGCTAAAGTCGGATCTCGCTTTATCCGATATTGGCGGGAAAGTTCGGTATTTCCTAACTTCTCATGGATATTAGCAAGTGCGTGTAGAGCTGTCCAATCGTCTGGTTCTTGCTCCAATATCTTCTCAAAAACCGGTTGTGCTTCCTTAAGAACTGCTCGCACCGCATCAGTGTCTCCTAATGTTTCGTGAATCTCAGTTAACATCCGTGAGGCACTCCAATCGTTCGGCTTTTGCGCTAGCTGTTTTTCCAAGATAGTTTGAATTCTGCTAAACACCACATTCCACCGTTCAATGAGTGGATCGTCAGTTTTAAAACCTTCATAAAGGTCAGTTGGTCTGAACCAAACTTCACTATAGTCGTAGAGTATCCGGTATACCCACCTATATTGTGTCTCTTGAGAAGTTTCTTGTAGCCTCTCAAACATTCTCTCCAGAGATTTGAGCACTTCTTCGTCTTCACAGAAGCCATATTTTGTGAACGCAAAGAAACAAATTTCAACATCTTTTGACAGCAGCATCATGGCTTTTTCCACAAGCGGACGTTTTCGACTGAGAGGCACTGTCACATCGAATACCTGTAATGTCTCTATTGCCAAGAATTTTGCTGCCGCGCCATTGTCCGGATCACTTTCTAAAGCACCCTCAGCATGAACGCGCAGTGCCCACCGCATCTCTTTAGGAAAGCGATAGATGTACTCTATCAAATCGGGTGGAAGCGACGTTTTCCCATCAGAAACACCTTCATCAATTTTCGCTTTGAAGTACTCTATTAACTTTTCTTGAACATCTGATGCCACTTCCCAATCAACGCTTGCATACCCGCGATTTTCAAGTGTATTGAGATAGTCATTCCATACATCCACACTATTTTCTTTCATGATTTTCCTCCATGTTTTGTTTTTGCAAAATGTTTTTTTCTAAACTTATTTATCCTCAATTTCTGCTGCAACGAGTTCACCCAGAAGACTACCTCTTGCCTTAACAGAGATAACTTTTCCTTTTCGGTCAATCAGAAACGGTGCAGGAATACCACGGACACCATATTGCTCTGCAAATATGCCTTTGAAACCGCCACTATCCAAAATCTGCCGCCACGGTATTTCTTTTTCCTTGATGAACTCGCGCACTACTGCCTCGTCTTTGTCAAAACTTACGCCAATGACATCAAATCCTTTGTCGTGATATTTCTCATATACTTCCTTAATATTCGGAATTTCTCCGACACAGGGACCGCACCACACTGCCCAGAAATCAAGTAGCACAACTTTTCCACGGTAATCTGCAAGCGAAATTGAGTTGTCATCAAGGTCAACTGTAGATGCTGGAAAATTGGGTAATATTTGATCTACCCATCCTAAACTGGGGTCCGCTTTGAGCTTGTATTCTTGGGCAAGTTCGGCATTTCCTAATTTCTCATGGATATTTGCTAATCCATCCAAAGCAGTTTGGTCATTTTCAGTTTGTTCCAGACGTTTTTCAAAAACCGTTTGTGCTTTCCTCAAAACTTTTTCGGCTGCATCAGTATTTCCTAAAACCGCATGAATTTCAGTCAGTATGAGGACAATCTCCCAATCATTGGGTGTTCGTTCTAATTCTTGTTCAAAGACATTCTGAATTTTGCATAGTACTGCTGTCCACCGTTTAATATAAGGGTCATTTTCGTTGAGTGTTTTATAAATATCAGTAGGACTTGTCCATACCTCTGAATAGTCATAAAGCATACGCACCCATCTGGACTGTGTCTGTGTGTCCCTTTCATGGATACGGTCAAACAATCTCTCAATAGAAACAAGTGTGTCATCTTCGTAATCTTCCATCTCATGAAGAAACTGATCACATCCATATTCTTCAAATGCGAAGAAACAGATTTCAACATCTTTTGGCACTAACACCATCGCTTTTTCTAAATATGGATACTTCGGTTCTATCGGAATCGGTTCTCCGTCAAGTTTTTGTAAAGTTTCTATCGCCAGAAACTTTGCTGCTGCACCGTTATCGGGGTTTTTTTCCAGAACGTTTTCAGCGTATTCGCGCAGTTCCTGACGCATCTCTTTAGAAAAACGGTAGATGTATTCCATCAAATCGGATGGAAGCGACGTTTTACCGTTAGAAACACCTGCATCAATTTTCGCTTTGATGTAGGTAATTACCTTTTCCTGGATGTCTTTTGCAACTTTCCGCTTCCCGTCTGCATCTCGTTGACTTTTGAGGAGAAAGTCTTCCCATAAGTCTGCACTATTTCCTTTCATGATATTGTCTCCTATTTTCTTATTTGCAAAATACTTGATTTCGGTTTAATTTGCTCTATTGAACTTGGTTTAATAGGTAAGAATGTAAATGAAAGAAAAAGGTTACATAAAAAGACATGCTCGGTTTGGAATGAAAATTTTCGTCATGCTTATTATGTGAAATTTCAAGGGCATTTTCAAGATTTTTTGAAGAAAAGCGATTCAGTTGATAACTAAAAAAGAGAATAACTTATGTATATAGTGAAATCTAAAATTACCTTACAGTTCTTATAGGTTTGCGGCGTTTGTAGTCGCGCAATTTATTGCCAAATCAACGCCAAATGCGCGTTTGGCATTTGGCGCCTCTTACATTCATTGGTGGGCGAGGTTTCCTAACCTCGCTGGTTCGGAGTGTCAAAGTAATTCTAAAATCTACTATATCTATAAATTCCTA
>JAPPMR010000219.1:0-3371 GCA_028818995.1 Candidatus Poribacteria bacterium
TTTAGAAAGCGGCACTTGGGAACAAGTCGTTTCAGAGATACCTGACAACGTAATTTCTCTTGCTGTTGATGGAAACACGTTATACGTTGGGACACAAAGCAATGGCATGCTTCATTTCACCCTTGAAGAATAATGTAGTAAGACCTATAATCACAGCAACCTTACCTGTAGGCACGCTTTGATGAAGTTTAAGAAAATAAATTGGTAATTGACGAGGTTAGGAAACCTCGCCAGCAGGGGTGGAAACCTACTTTGTGTGGACAGAAAATTGCCGAATTTAAAAATTAATCTTCATGTAAGCGCGCCGTGCAATGATACCTCATTAATTGTAAACCACTATAGATATCCCGCCAACCAGAGTTATTTAGTTTTCGAATTTTCTGGTATATTTTTCACATTTTCATATAAACTCATACCAAATTAACGGGCTTCATATTGTTTTTCTATTTTGCAAATCCACTCAAAACCGACATGTGCCTGCACCTGCTTTCTGTTTTCAGAGAATCACCGACACCTTTTCACAACCGCATCTTCAAGTGCTGACAGCGTTGTCCAAACTTTATTCACAACGACCTCTCTCAACAGATATCATAGCCGTTCAGCAGGTTGGAGTTCAGGTGTATACGGCGGTAAATAAAATAACTCAATCCCTTGGGGACTTCTAAACCCTTACCCGTGTGAAAACCGGCACGATCTAACAAGAGGATTACCTGCTTCTTCCCGTCCGGGGTCACATCCCGAGCAAACTCTGCCAACGCAAGGTTCATTACTTCAACACTTACACACGGCATCAAAAGTTTCCAATAGGTCTCACCCTCATCGACTTCACGAGGTGTTCGGGGATGTGTGGTATCAGCAAGAAGCCAAATAATATGCCAATGCGTTCGTTCACGAGGACATTCACATTCAAGATACTTTTCTCTAAGAACTTCTACTGAAAAGTGAGGAAAAACCTCATGTTTTTTCTTTTTCATTTATTCACAATAACATATCTAAAAAAAATAAATATACAAGAAAAATTACGTTAATATGGTATAAGAGTTATAGTTTAGAGAGGTGATGTTTATGCGACAATTTATGTAGAGATATTAGTTTAAAATGAATATGATCATACGCTTTAGTCCGCCAAATGCCATAAGCTCATTTGGCGTTGATTTGATAGGGACGATATGTTTATCCTTCTATGCCGTTCCTACGGAACTCAAGAGGGATGGATAACATTTTCTATAAACATATTGTCCCTACCAAACCAACGCTATGAATGCGCGTATGGCATTCAGCGGGACTAAAGACACGGACAAGATGGCAACACATAAAATTAACGTCATAGCAAAAAATCATCAAAAATATTGAAAACTAAATAACCCTGGGTTCTGTCAAGTTTTTTGTAGAAAAATTTGCTTTTTTCCAATAATTTCGAATTTTAGCATAATTGTATGTTTGCATGTGGTTTATTAAACTCTCCGAGTAGCAAACATATCTTCTACATCCGGTATTGCGT
The DNA here is from genome assembly GCA_028818995.1 of Candidatus Poribacteria bacterium. The sequence goes on from JAPPMR010000219.1 coordinate 1,502, forward strand.
CAGGCATACTGAAAACAATCACGCGATCAGCGGGTTGAATGACACTTTCGCCACTGGGGATAATGAGTTTTTCGCGTCGGAGTATTGCGCCGATAAATGCGTTATCGGGAAATTTAGTTTTCAATGAACTAAGTTCTTTATGGGCAATTTTTGCGTTTATACCAGCGACAATCTCAATCACTTCAGCGTCAATTTCATGAAGCGAAGCAACAGAGATAATGTTGCCGCGGCGGATAAGACGTAGAAGGTTGCTGACAACGGTCAAATGTCTGCTGACGGCTCCATCTAAACGGTGGATTCGAGTCAGCAACGGAAGATAGCGCGGCTGTTGAATTAAAGCGAGTGCGCGTTGTGCACCGTGTTCCTTAGCGGTCATACATGCCATAATATCGTTTTCATCATCGCCAGTTACGGAAACAAATCCGTTAACTTCCTCAATGCCAGCTTCTTCTAACAATTGGAATTGGAGATAATCTCCATGGAGGACAGTTGTGCGTTTTAAAGATTGTGACGCGAGTGCTGCCAAGTTTTCATCTGTCTCAATAAGCTTTACATTAGTGCCATTTCCCTCAAGGACACGGGCGAGTTCAATGCCGATAGTGCTTGCACCAACAATGATGACCCGTTCAAGATGTGAGTTGAAGAATATTCCGAAAAGCCTGAACAACTGCTCAATAGCAAATGAGCTGCCGATGACGAAGACATCGTCGCCCTGTTTGAGAATGTCTCGCCCTTTTGGAATGATGACATTTTCCTGCCCACGTCTTTTAATTGCGGCAAACCGTATATTTGATAAAACACCGTTCCTGTCCAGTTCTGCGAGAGATTTTCCAATGAAAGGATTGTTCTGTTTAATTCTAAAAGCAGCGAGTTGGATTTTTCCATCTTCAAATTCAACGATTTCTCGTGCTTCGGGTGTTTTCAAGAGACGGGCAAATTCCTCTACGCACAAATGTTCAGGATTTACAAGAAGGTCAATGCCGAAGTCTTGTGGCGTGAGACCGCTCTCCTCAGAAAAGTAGTCGGGATTTGAAACGCGTGCGATTTTGGTTTCAACCTCATAACGATCAGCAATTTGACACGCAAGCATGTTAATCTCATCACTGTTTGTGACAGCGATGATAAGTTCGGCATCACTAATACCCGCGTCTTTAAGCAGCACCGGCGAAGCACCTGATCCGCGAAGGGTTTGCAAATCTAACTGTTCGTTGACGCGTTGGCAAGCCTCTTCAGATTCATCGATTAAAACGACATCGTTATTGTCTACTGTTAGCAATTTGGCAGTATGAAATCCGACTTCACCTGCGCCTATGATAATGGCTTTCATTTGTTATTTTTTTTATTGTCGGTTATCGGTAAAAAAACATATATAACTGGTGTTGTGTCAATCCAAATTTTATGAATAGAGGTCGCGATTCGGAGATCGCTCCTACAATACGCAACATTTCTGTAGGAGGAAACTCTGATTCCCGACTATTGTAAGACTATAATTCGGAACTTGACACATCACTATATACAGATTTCCGTTTATTGATATTCTGTTAGTGGGGGACAAGAACATATTAGGTTTCTGTCTCCATGAACTTCGTTAATGCGTGCAACTGGCGGCCAAAATTTAGTTTGGCGTACCCATGGCTTTGGAAAGGCAGCTTTTTCACGTGAATATGGATGATTCCAGTCAGTTTGTGTAACCGTTTCTACGGTATGCGGTGCATTTTTTAACACGTTGTCATCTTGTGATGCGTCACCATTTTCAATTTCAGCTATCTCTTCACGAATAGAAATGAGTGCGGAACAGAAACGCTCAAGTTCTGCTTTGGATTCGCTTTCAGTCGGTTCAATCATCATCGTGCCGGGAACAGGCCAAGAT
>JAPPMR010000219.1:3381-9007 GCA_028818995.1 Candidatus Poribacteria bacterium
CAAGATACCGTTGGTGCGTGAAAACCGTAGTCCATCAAACGTTTGGCGACATCTGTAACTTCTATACCGGCAGTTTTCTTAAAATCGCGCAAATCAATAATACATTCATGTGCAACCAACCCATTTCTACCTGTATACAGGACAGGATAGTAGGATTCCAGCTGTTTTGCAATATAATTAGCATTAAGGATAGCAGTTTCTGTTGCTGACTTAAGTCCCTTTGCTCCCATCATAGCAACATAAGCCCAAGAGATAGGCAGAATACCTGGACTTCCCCACGGTGCCGCGGATACAGGTCCAATTCCGTTTTTTCCTCCGACTGTGACAATCGGGTGGTTGGGTAGGAAATCGGTTAGATGTGCTTTCACACCAATTGGACCCATTCCTGGACCGCCGCCACCGTGTGGAATACAAAAAGTCTTATGTAAATTGAGATGACAAACATCCGCACCGAGATCTGCTGGATAACTTAGTCCGACAAGCGCATTGAGATTAGCGCCATCCATATACACCTGTCCACCATGTTCATGAATAATATCGCATATCTCACGAATCTTTTCTTCAAAAACACCATGTGTTGAAGGATAGGTCACCATCGCCGCGGCGAGTTTTTCCTGATGAGTTTCAGCTTTCTCCCGTAGGTCGCCAAGGTCAATGTTACCTTCAGTGTCACATGCAACGACAACGACTTTCATACCTGCCATAACAGCACTGGCAGGGTTCGTGCCGTGTGCAGATGTAGGAATTAAACAGACATCTCGATGTCCTTCGTTTCGGCTTTGATGGTATTTTCGGATAACTAACAGTCCGGCATATTCACCTTGCGAACCGGCATTCGGTTGCAGTGAAATTGCGCTGTAACCCGTTATTTCGGCTAACCACTTTTCCAATTGTTCAAACAAGATGTGGTAACCTTGCGCTTGTTCGCTTGGGACGAAAGGGTGTATCCCGACAAATTCTTGCCATGTGACAGGCACCATTTCTGTCGTAGCATTGAGTTTCATCGTGCAAGACCCCAACGGTATCATCGCGTTGACAAGGGACAAATCTTTTGCTTGTAGTCTATGGATATATCTGAGCATCTCCGTTTCGGAGTGATAACTATTGAAAACGGGATGTGTGAGACATGCGGATTTTCGCTTCAATTCTGTGGGGATTTCAATAGAATTTGCCTCGTGATTACCGGTAGCGTTTATCGCAAAGAGTTGGAGCAGGTCGTCAACATCAGCATGTGTGGTAGTTTCATCAAGCGATATACCGATATGTTTTGAATCGATAGTGCGAAGATTGATTTGTCGCGCTTGGGCAGCAGAAAGCAATTCCTCAATTCCTTCTGCACCAACGTCAACACAAAGCGTATCAAAACAGGGTGCATCTCCTGTGTTGTAGCCAAGATTTTCAAGTTCAGCGCGTAGGTTGCAGGTAAACGCGTGAACGCGTTCGGCAATCAGTTTTAGCCCTTTAGGTCCGTGATAGACAGCATACATCCCTGCCATCACAGCAAGAAGCACCTGTGCTGTGCATATATTGCTTGTCGCTTTTTCACGGCGGATGTGTTGTTCGCGCGTTTGAAGTGCAAGTCGGATAGCAGGTTTGTCATCTGCATCGTGAGAAACGCCAGCAATTCGACCAGGGATACTGCGTTTAAGTTCTTCATGTGTAGAGAGAAAACCAGCATGAGGACCACCATATCCAAGTGGAACACCGAACCGTTGCGAGTTGCCGATGGCAATGTCCGCGCCAAATTCGCCGGGAGGTTTCAAGAGCATGAGTGCTAATAGGTCTGTAGCAGCAACAAATAATCCACCAGCGGCATGCACCTTTTCAGCAAATTGATGGTAATCATAAATAGCACCATCTGTGGCGGGATATTGCACGATGGCACCTAAGATCGGCGTGTCAAAATTGGCATCACGATGGTCACCGATTTGTAATTCAATGCCGAGGGGTTCAGCGCGTGTTTGTAGAACAGCGATTGTTTGTGGATGACAGGTTTCTGACACAAAAAAGATACGACTGATCTCCTGCGGCACATTTGCAAAACACATTGTCATTGCTTCAGCGGCAGCCGTAGCCTCATCAAGAAGGGAGGCATTAGCAACAGGGAGACCGGTTAAATCTATAACCATTGTTTGGAAGTTTAACAAAGCCTCCAAACGACCTTGTGAAATTTCGGCTTGATAAGGAGTGTATTGGGTATACCAACCGGGGTTTTCAAGGATATTTCTTTGAATGACAGGTGGCACAAAGCAGTTATAATATCCCATTCCGATATAGGAACGATATACCTTATTTTGAGAAGCGAGTTGTCTCAATGCATCAAGTGCTTCGTATTCTGAAAGACCTCCTGAACCTGTGATTTTCCCACAAATATCTAAACTGAGTGGTGATGATAGACGAATATCTGCTGGCACAACGTCTTCAATGAAATCATCCATTGCAGCATAACCAAGTGATGCCAGCATCTGTTCAATGTCTTCGGAACGAGGTCCGATATGTCGAGCTGCGAAGGTGGAGGTTTGGTTTTCTTTATCAAGCATGCTCCGCCTCAATATGTGCTTGATAACCATCGGCATCAAGAAGTGCGTCAAGTTCGCTGGGATTGGTCATCTTGATTTTGAGAAACCATCCGTCATCATAAGGAGATTCGTTGACCTGTTCGGGAGCATCAAGGAGTGTTTCGTTTATCTCAATGACTTCTCCACTGATAGGGGCGTAGAGATCAAATGCAGCTTTAACAGATTCGATCACACCGAATTCTGTTTTATGCGTCAATTGAGTACCTACTTCCGGTAATTCGACGTAGACAATATCTTGAATTTCGGATTGGGCATAGTCTGTAATGCCAATAGTGGCAATGTCATTTTCTGGTTTTACCCATTCATGGCTTTCATTATATTTTAAATTATCTGGAATCATTTAATTTTCCTTCAAGTATGTTTTTGACAAATAGGTGTAAACAATAACTTCAGAATTCATTGTAAGTACCGACATCTTCACAAGATGCATCTTATTCAACTACTGTCCGTTTTATCGTCCTTTCAATTATCTTACCATCCTCACGTGACAGTATAACTACTGTGCCATCCTCATGTGTCTGTACCTCAATTATCGTTTTTATTTCCTCAAGTTTTTTGTGAATTTCAAGATCATCGGGGTTTAATTTCAATGCTTGATTATAATCATCTGTAGCACCTTGGCGATCATTGAGCATCAATTTCGATTTTGCCCTAAACTTATAAATTTCCGCATTGTCAGGATTATGTTCGATCGCTTGGTCAAAATCGTCTATTGCGCCTTTAGTGTTCCCATCATAAAATTTATTCTTACCCTTCGAAAAGTAGAAAAAGGCACGAACAACTTTTCGCTTCCGCCACTCTCCGAGAGGTTCCATTGATGTAGAACTTTCAAGTAATGCTTTTATTGCGTTTGAAGGTCTGGCATCGTAACCATGTCCCACGTGGATTCCAATGGCTTCACCTTTGCTGTTTAACATTGGACTACCACTGTTGCCCGGATACGCTTCAACTGTTGTCTTCAACCATTTGTCGCTACTGCGTATATCATTCAAAACTCCATCTACAACCTTGTACTCACTTAAATTAGGGTATCCCGCAAGGAAGACGGTCTCACCGATCTGAAGTTTATCAATGTCAGCTAAAGGTAGTGGGACACCTTCACCTTTTATTTTTAGGATAGCAATATCACTTTTAGCATCAAAAGCCACAACACCTTCCACTAACCAGATTGTTTCTTTATGACTTAATTTAGCGGTAATCGGTCCGATTATAGTTCCTGCAGCAACGTGAAAATTTGTTGCGATCTTATCTGATGCTACAAAGAATCCCGTGCCGCCACTGGGAAATCCGACTAATCGGACTGTAGATTCTTTTGCCTTATCAGATATAAAGCCAATTTTCGTTGACACATCAGGTTTTTCGGAGACAACTTGTGCACATGAAAGTGAAAAAAATAACCCTAAAATCAAGAAACTGAATAAAATTTTTGTGCTATGTCTCATTTTCCCACCTCCGGGTCTAACTCTTTTGCCTTTTCAAAGTCAGATTTCGCTGCTTCATGCTGCCCGAGTGCTTCCTTTGCAAGCCCGCGATTGTGGTATGCCTTAGCGAATTTCGGATTAAGTTCAATTACCTTATCGTAATCAGCAATCGCACCATCATAGTCCTTGAGAGCAGCCTTTGTTAGCCCACGAGCATTGTAGATATAAGCTTGTTCAGGTTTTAGTTTGATAGCCTGATTATAATCTTCAATTGCCGCAGCATAGTCACCGAATTTGTGCTGGACATCACCACGGCCTTTATATGCTAAGGAAGTTTTAAATGGGTCATCAGAACTAACTTTTATTGCTTGATTGTAATCATCTATTGCACCGACATAGTCGTCCATGTCAACTTTTATCCGCCCACGATTCCCATAAGCGTAAGGGTCGTCGGGTTTTAGTTTTATGGCTTGTGTAAAATCCTCTATCGCACCCGCATGATTTCCAACTTTAATCTTTGCAAACCCACGACTGTTTATTATGTAGTAAGTAAAATCGGGTTTTAGTTTTATAGCCTGATTATAGTCTTCTATCGCACCCGCATAGTCACCAAGTTTTTGCTTTGTATCTCCGCGTTTCATGTAAGCATAAGCATTAGGTTTTAGTTTTATAGCCTGATTATAGTCTTCTATCGCACCCGCATGATCACCAAGTTGATCCTTTGCATGCCCGCGATCGTTGTAAGCAAAAGAATCGTCAGGTTTTAATTTAATGGCTTGATTATAGTCCTCAATTGCACCCGTATAGTCACCAAGAATTTCTCTTACGGACGCTCGATTATTGTATACATAAGCATCATTAGGTTTTAGTTTGATCGCTTGTGTAAAATCATCTACCGCACCCGCATGATCATCAAGTTTACGCTTTGCATGCCCGCGCTGGTTATATGCATTAGCGTCGTCAGGTTTTAGTTTGATCGCGTGCGTATAGTCCTCTACTGCTCCGATATGGTCGTCAAGTGCCTCCTTTGCATTAGCACGATTTTTATATCCGTAGGCATCATTAGGCTTTAGTTTTATTGCGCGTGTAAAATCTTTTATCGCACCTGCATGATCATCAAGATCGCGCTTTGCCCAACCACGATTGTTGTATCCATAAGCATCATTAGGTTTTAGTATGATTGCGCGTGTAAAATCTTCTATTGCACCTGTCCGATCACCAATATGTTTTTTCACCCAACCGCGCTCGTTGTATGCATTAACGTCATTAGGTTTGAGTTGGATGGCCTGATTATAGTCTTCTATCGCACCCGCGTGATCGCCAACGGATTTTTTCATGCGTGCGAACTCTTTATACCTATTGGCATCGTCAGGTTTGAGTTGGATCGCATCAGATTTGAGTTGAAGAGCTTGTGAGTAGTCTGCTATTTTCCCAGCTTTATCTCCAAGTTTGTCCTTTGCGTCTCCACGTTTTGTGTAGGCGTCAGCATCATCGGGTTTTAGTTTTATTGCTTGCGTCCAATCTTCTATTGCACCCGCCTGATCGCCAACAGATTCTTTCATCCGAGCAAGCTCTTTATACCTATTGGCATCGTCAGGTTTGAGTTGGATCGCATCAGATTTGAGT
>JAPPMR010000646.1 GCA_028818995.1 Candidatus Poribacteria bacterium
AGTTTGGGCTGTACTATTTCCGTGAATTCGTGGAAATGGAGGATTTCAACTACGATACTTTAGGAGAAGGCGTTCAGGATGGATTGGTACGCCAAGAACAGACCGCTACGGCACGAGCAGCGTTTGCATCAGCGACTTTGCAAGTGCTTGACGATCTGGAATTGGGTGCGGGCGTACGGTTATCTGATGATGCAAAAGACTATACTGCTTGGCGAAACGAAGCACCTGCTGTTACGGAGGCAGGCACACTCGGTCCCATTCATCAGAATCCGCAGGACACGGTGTGGAGTGGGGATCTAAGTCTACGTTATGAGGTTTCACCCAGTGTGCAGACATATTTACGTGCAGCGCGGGGATTTCGCGCGCCCAGCATACAAGGACGTTTGCTGTTCGGAAACGAAGTTACAGTTGCAAATACGGAGACTATTCATTCCTTTGAAGGTGGTACGAAGTTACGCTTGTGGGATCAACGATTGCACGTGAATCTGGCAGCTTTCAACTACTTGATGCAAGATCAACAACTCACAGCGGTAGGGGGAGAGGCAAATTTCAATCGGTTAGTGAACGCTGATAGCACCATCGGGCGCGGTGTGGAGGCAGAGTTGATTTTTCTCCCGATAACGTCACTTGAGGTGTCGGCAGGACTCAGTTATAACCAAACACACATTGACGATCCAAATTTGGCGGTGCAAGGTTGCGGCGCACCGTGTGAGGTGCTGGATCCCCCCGCTTCTGCTGAAGGCACTTTTTCCATTGACGGTAACAGTCTACCACAGGCACCTACTTGGATTGCAGATGTGACGTTACGTTACATGCTTGATCTGCCAGCAGGTTTTCGCTTTGTCGCAGCTACTGATTGGGCATATCGCAGCCGAGTGCACTTCTTCCTTTACGACTCTGTGGAATTCAGCGATGACTGGCTATTGGAAGGCGGCTTGCGATTTGCTTGTCAACTGCCCGATGGCAACACAGAGATTGCACTTATAGGGCGTAATATCCTCAACGATACATCTCCTACTGGTGGTATTGATTTTAACAATCTAACCGGTTATGTCAATGAACCTCGGTTTTGGAGTTTGGAATTGGTGCGGCGATTCTGAAAAAACTATAATGTCTTATTTTTCGATCTTCGGATCTAATTCCTTTGCCTTCGCGAAATCTACTTCTGCTTCTTCGTGTTGTTCAATTGCTTCGTTTGAAAGCCCACGATCATGATAGTATAGTGCTTTCTTCGGTCTTAGTCGGATGGATTCTGTGAAATCATCAATTGCTCCATCATGATCGCCGAGTCCTGCCTTTGCAGCACCGCGAGTGTGGTAGTAAGCAGCCTTAGATTTGGAATCCTTAGTCTTCAATTCAAGTGCTGAGTCTCCGTCAGATATTGCTTCTTGGTACAATCTTTGGGCATTCGGTTCGTTTCCTTGTTCAGTTTCAAATTGCCCTAATCGGTACTTTGTCCATCCGCGGTGATTATAGATTCCAGCTGCTTTGGGTTTTAGATTAATAGCTTCAGTAAAGTCATTTATCGACTCTCGAAACAACATTTTAGCTTCAGTTTTATCTCCTTTATTCGCTTCGGATTTTGCTACACCAAACTTTACAATTCCTTTAAATCTAAACCAGCCACTCTTACCGAATATGGTTCTCAGCAATTTGATGAGAAAATACCCTCCGTAAACCCAAACACCTTTCCGTTTCCATGAAAAATACTTCCGAAAATTGGAAAAACTAAATGAAACTGGATCAAGACTGCGTAAAGTGATCAAGTCTTCCGCTGCTCTGCTGAATGCCCAAAGCTCCATCCTTGCATCCGCGCGCCCACGATACGCTTTAACCATATCAGGTTTGAGTTCAATTGCAATATCGTAATAAGCAATCGCCTCTTTGTAATCTCCGTCCTTTAGGAACCTCTCTGCCGCATCAATTTGTGCCAAATAACGCACCTCTGGAAGTTCTTGCCATTTATCAAAAGGCACTGATTCTGTTCTGTCCTGTAGAAACTTTTTCAATCTGTTTGAAGGGATTGCATAACCACATACGACATTCCCAGATGCATCAATCCTACTGGATGACTTAACACCTATAACTTCACCTTTACTATTTAGGATAGGACTACCACTGCTCCCACCAGTGGATTTAGTTGACAAACGGATCAGGTCACCACTTGATCTCTTTGTTATACTTTCAATAGTTGCGTGTTCAATCTCAGTTTGAGCATTTGGATAGCCAACAGCACAGATTTCATCCTCATCTTGAACGGTGTCACTATCACCAAGCATAAGCGGGACACCTTCATTATCAACATTTAGAAGTATGAGGTCAATTTTGTCATCATAAGTCTCCACACTCTCAATTTGGTATGCTTCTTCGTGACCAGAAAGTTTTATAGTCACAGATGTCGCCCCAACGATGACGTGAAAGTTTGTCACTATTAGATGTTTATCAATGAAAAAACCGCTACCATTATTCGTTTCAATTTTGACAAGAGCAAACTGAGGACGTGATGCAAGACAAGGAGTTTCTCTTTCTACATTCAAACACACAACGGAATTCTTTAAGGCATTTTCAGCTATTCGTTGTAAAGTAGTATCTTTTTCTTGTTCCATAGAAGTGTTCCTTTCAACTATCCATTATACACCAAATCTCATGTTCATACCAAAAAGATTTGACATCACGCCATAGCATGTAGTATCATACATTAACAGACATACAATCTAATTTATAGTTCTCTAATCAGGATTATCGGATGTTTTTTCAATCGCTTACCACACGAACATCGCAATACAAAAAGTCTGCGCGTAACGCTGCCCCACGTCAAGACTCCCTTCGCGCCATACACATTATTATTGCAATTCGTCGTGCTGTGGTGGGCTAATCGCAAGCAGAGAAAAGTATTATTAGGACGCCCATCACTGAAATAGACAATTTCGGTGGGGCGTTTTGTTTTTTAAGTAGATAACGAACTAAGATTTTGATTTGAAGGTTGGACTGCATGAGGAAATAAACATGTTTGAGTCAATCTTGCATTTAGCAGAAAGAGTCTAATAATGCCAACCTAGTACCGGTTTACCAGATACCCTGTTTCGGACAACGGACGAAACAGTCCAGGAGGCTAAAAGTTAAAAATGTTTGAAGAGGTATCACCGCAATTTACCTTTGCTGAGAAAGAGAAACAGACCCTTGCGTTCTGGCGTAAAAACGACATCTTTGAGAAAAGTATGGAGATGTACAAAGATGCGCCGCCTTTTGTTTTTCTTGAGGGGCCGCCGTTTGCAAATGCGCCACCCGGTGTGCATCACGTCCTTGCACGTATCATGAAGGATGCTGTTTGCCGATATAAGACGATGACAGGACACTACGTCCACAGAAAAGCGGGATGGGACACACACGGACTTCCCGTCGAATACCAAGTCGAAAAGCAACTCAATATCACGAATAAAGCGGAATTAGAGGCTTACGGCGTTCAAAATTTCATTGAAAAGTGCAAAGAAAACGTATTCCAATATGAACAGGATTGGAGGCAGATGACAGAACGCATCGGGTTCTGGGTGAACTTAGATGAGGCATATATCACGTTGTCAAACGATTATATTGAGAGCGTTTGGTGGGTGTTGCGGCAAGCGTGGGATAAAAAACTATTGTATCAGGGACATAAGGTGCAACCGTATTGCTATCGGTGTGGCACAACCTTAGCAAGCCATGAGGTCGCACTCGGTTATCAAGAGGTCGCTGACCCGTCCATCTTTGTGCAATTTCCACTCAAAAACAGGGAAAATACCTATCTGCTTGTATGGACAACGACACCTTGGACATTGCCATCTAACGTTGCTGTTGCTGTTGGTGAAGATTACGATTACGTTGCCGTTGAACATAATGGACAAAACCTCATTCTCGCGAAAGAATGTATGGCGAGTTTATTCGGTGATGAACCTCCACAAATCGTTGAAAACTATAAAGGCAGCGATCTCCAAGATTGGGAATATGAACCACTTTTTGATAGTGGACAGCATGTAGAAAAGTTACATTACGTCGTCACCGGTGATTTTGTAACAACCACAGAGGGCAGTGGCTTGGTGCATATTGCCCCTGCTTTCGGACAAGACGACTACGATATCGGAGAAAAACATAATCTGCCATTTGTGCAATTGGTGGGTCCCGATGGCAAATTTGTTCCAGAAGTTAAAGATGTATGGGCATGCGAATATGTCAAAGATGCCGACCCACAAATTGTTGAAAACTTGGACAGCCGGGGGTTGTTATTCAAAGCCACCGAATATACCCACCAATATCCGTTCTGTTGGCGATGTGACAACCCGCTGCTCTACTATGCGCGCGAATCGTGGTTTATCCGAACAACCGCCATCAGAGATCAGATGCTTCAGCACAATCAGAAAATCAACTGGTACCCTGAGCATATCAAAGAGGGGCGGTTCGGAAATTGGTTGGAAAACAACATTGACTGGGGATTGAGTCGTGAACGTTATTGGGGAACACCACTGCCTGTCTGGATATGCGACGATTGTGGACACCAGCACTGTGTCGGCAGTGTTGCTGAATTGAAGGAACTCGGCACCGATGTGCCAGATGATATTGAACTCCATCGCCCCTACGTTGACGAAGTTGTGCTTACTTGTCAGAAATGCAGCGGCACAATGCACCGCGTGCAAGATGTGATTGACTGTTGGTTTGACTCAGGATGTGCACACACCGCGCAATGGCACTACCCGTTTGAAAATAAAGAACTGTTTGACCAAACTTATCCCGTAGATTTCATCTCCGAAGGAATTGACCAGACACGTGGGTGGTTCTATAGCCTTTTAGCCACTGGCACACTCCTCTACGACAAACCCGCTTACAAAAACTGCCTCTGTCTTGAACTCGTTCTTGCTTCTGACGGACAGAAAATGAGTAAGAGTCGAGGAAATACAGTAGACCCGTGGACAATTTTAAACGAACAAGGTGCAGACGCACTGCGGTGGTATATGTTCACGGCAACCACACCGTGGGCACAGCGAACTTTCAAACTTGAAGGCATTGACGAAGCGTTGAAGAAGTTTATGGGAACGCTTCAGAATGTATACAGTTTTTTCGTGATGTATGCCAACTTAGAACAGGTTGATGTGCTACAAGATGCACCTCCGATTGCAGAACGTGCTATCGTTGATAGATGGATTCTGTCCCGCCTGCATACCCTAATTAACAAGGTCCGTAAAGACATGGAAAATTACCATCTCACGAATGCGCCGCGCGCGATTGAGGCGTTTGTAGATGACCTTAGCAACTGGTACGTCCGTCGTTCCCGCGACCGTTTTTGGGGTGCGGAGGCAGGAACCGACAAGCAGGCAGCTTACGCTACACTTTATGAGGTGCTTGTTACTGTAGCAAAACTTGCCGCGCCATTTATCCCGTTTTGGGCAGATGAACTTTACCGCAATTTAGTCGGTTCGCTCGACCCCGATGCGCCACTCAGTGTTCACCTTGCAAAATATCCAATTGCAGATGCTGCGTTGATAGATGCCGAATTAGAGAACAATATGGCTTTCACACGCGAGGTAATCAGCATGGGACATGCGGCGCGGAATCGCTCTGGTATTAAGACGCGCCAACCGCTTGCTGAAATTACGCTTGGCGGATTATCTGACGCTGAAAAAGAGACCGTCAAGCGTTTGGCAGGGTTTGTTCACGATGAACTTAATGTTAAGGAAATTGTCTTTACAGAGGAGTTGAACGCGTTCGCACAAGTCACGCTCAAACCGAATTTTAAAGTGTTGGGACCGAAATACGGAAAAGGTGTGCAGGCAATCGCAAAGGCACTCGCTACTGCTGATACAATGCAGATTAAAGCAGAATTGGAAGCGAACGGTAGTTTGCAGATTGAAGCGGCAGGTGAAATTTATACCCTTGAACAGTCAGAAATTGATGTACAGACACAAAACCGAGAAGGCTTCTTTGTAGAAGTTGACGCGAAGAAATTCGTTGCGTTGTCTACAGAACTGACGCATGAGTTGATGCTTGAAGGGATGGCACGCGAACTTGTCAACAAAATCCAAAATATGCGGAAGGATGCAGATTTTAACGTATCTGATCGGATTAAACTTAGTTTGAACACATCATCTGCACTTGTGACGGAAGCATTTGAAACGTATCGGGATTATATTCTCACGGAAACATTGACGACAGAGGTCGTTGAATCTCCGGGGCAGAATGCCTTTAGGCTTGACCAGAAACTCAACGGAGAACCGGCGATATTGAGTGTTGAGCAGGTATAGAAACACATCATAGTAAGTCTAAAATAACTATACATCATCTTTGGCTTCGCAGCGTTTGTAGTCGCGCAATTCATTGCGCCTCTTAGATACTATTCTCCTGCTGGATGGTGATTATATTTAAGCACACCTTCTGCATCAGTAAAACGCAAGTATAACGCCCACGTCCAGCTGTTCTGCTCAACGCTACAGACAACCTCGTTCCATCCTGCTTTCAACTTACACGGAATCGTATCGGCATCTGGCGTTATACGACGGTAGACTCGTTTTTTGTGAATTTCTGTACCGTTTAACCACACCGTAACTGTCTCATCACTGCCTAACAGCATGGTAGTGTCCATCGCTTTTGGCGCATAGACATAGGTGACCGCATATCCAATCACACCTGTATTCATGCCGATGTTTGCACGTAAATCCAGCATACCATTCGTTCTGGTTTCCGCTTCACGCCAACGGAGCGTTTTACCTTCAATGCCTTTGTAGGTTTCGTTCAGATTGATTGGATTTTCAGGAGAAACCGATGGAACATTCGTGTTAGAATCAGTCTTTGGAAATGGACCTAAAACCATATAACGCTGGACAAATGGTGACGCATGTAATACTTGATAGGAATCAACGCCAACTTTGTAGCCTGTAGCCTGATTTGATTTTCCGACACTCTTCAAAATAATCTGATTATCTCCTTGATTCAGTGGTATTACACCAAACGTTACCAACGTTCCAGCAATCAGTTCTGGGTGGTAGCAATTGTAAGGTTGACTGACCTTTGTTCCGTTAACGATTAATACCACTTGCCCATATTCCGGTCCGCGCGTCAAGACAGCACTGATTTCATAGAGGTTTTTATACGGCACTTCAATCTTTTGATGAATCGCTACACCTGATGCCTCAGTGTTTAACGTAACATGCCCGCCATCAATATCAATTCCCGCATCACGATACTTTTCTAAACTATACCTGTTCGATTCTTGTTTGACTAACAAGGGGACTGCCGATTGTGTATCCTTTGGCGGCAATTTCCATTGCTTTTCATACCAAAATTGAGGCAGGGCATAGATATCGCGCGCTTCATTTGTAAGATAGAGATTGTAACCTTCAAAGCAGATCGCCTCTCCAAGAAAATTATGCCGCAATACCCACGGCTTACTCTGAATCATTTGTGCCAAGTTGCCATCAGTGCTGTGGTATACCCATAGAGAATTGTAGGTGCAGACAGCAAGTTGCTTTCCGTCTTTTGAAATACCCGCGCCTGTAACTAATTTTGCTTCTGCAAACTCACCGACACGTTCCAAAACCTGTTTCTTATCCGCTTTCAATGCGGGAAAACGGTAAAGCACTGCTCCCGATTGTTCTTTAGAAACAATATAAGGTATGCCGTTAGCAATAAATAACCCTTCCGCATCCACATTATTGTCAGGATAACGATACGGGTATTTTGCGATTACTTCTGCTTCTGTTTCTGTAAACGGGTTCGGCTCTTTCACGACAGCCACATTTAAATCAAATCGCATTCTGCTATTATTGCCGATGTCGCCGATCCAAAGTTGCCCCTTATCGTCAATGCCGAGTGCTTCCCAGTCGAAATTACGTGAGCCGCGTATTTTAATTTCTCGGATTAATTCACCATTCCGTTTTGTTGCGTAAAGCACTGCTGGATTGCCGGAGTCGTTCAACGTCCAATAGACTCCTTCGAACTGTTTACTTGCAACAATACCGGAACTTTCACGAATGTCGGGATGTGTATATCTGCCTGTAGGTTGCCACGGTGGAGTGCCGAATGGGACGGGTTTTTCAGCAATAGCAATTGTGATGAAGAGGATAAAAACAAGCGGGTAAAGTAGCAATTTCATTTAGCGGTGATTCCTTGAAATGGTTGTAATTTTAATGTCAAAAGTATAACATACCCAATCCCATTAGTCAAAACATTGCAAACAATTTCATTAAAAACAGATTGACAATTTCTTTAAGAATCTGTTAAAATAGACTATACAAAAATAGATATAAAAAACTTTGAAATAGTTGACTCCTTTCCAATTTGTAGAATGTTGAAACCTTGCATGTGTAAAAGTGTATAAATAGTTTTAAATTCTACAATAATTAGAAATTTAAAGAGGTATCCCGATGAAAAGAAAAACGGACCGGAAAAGAAATATAATCGCCTACGCTGTTTTGATCCTGTTTGCTGCTACTATCACTGCAGGAGCATCACCAACCAGCCAACCTGACAATTTGGGAATATTAAGTGCTTTTGAAAACGCCATTACTAAGATCGTAGATCAGAGTAAACCTGCTGTTGTCAGTCTTACCGTTGAAAGAAATGAACAAAAAAATAACGATAATAAACCCCCGATATCCGGAGGTTCCGGTTTTATTTTTCGAAAAGATGGTCATATCTTAACAAACGAACACGTAGTAAGTGGGGCAAAAAGCGTTAGGGTAAAATTGTTTGATGGCAGAACGTTTGATGCGAGAGTCGTTGGGGGCGATCCGAACACTGACATAGCGGTTATTAAGATTGAGCGAGATGAAGAGTTTCCGTTTCTCTCAATTGCGGAATCCGCAAAGGTTCGGGTTGGACAATTTGCTATTGCAATCGGTGATCCGATGGGGTATAGACATACTGTGACGGCTGGTATCGTCGGCGGCAAAGGTCGTTGTTCCCATCCACCAAATACAAAACTCTTTCAGTATCATTATAATTACCTCCAAACAGATGCTTGGATTAACAAAGGGA